>NZ_QTQH01000010.1:0-247994 GCF_003853805.1 Burkholderia sp. Bp8994 | reverse complement strand
GACAGGAATATGAATCACTTCATAAACCTGACTTACTTTAGTGTGAGACTCTTGATACTTTCGCTTTTCTGATCCGAAGATCAGCTCGCGTCCATCAAGCGCCCACACTTATCGGCTGTTAATTTTTAAAGAGCATTTCCGCGAGGACCCGGAGGCTTTCTCAGCAGCGCTGCGTTTTCAGCAGCAGAGAAGCGAGATTATCAACCGTTTTTTAAAACTCGTCAACAACTTTTTTAACTACTTCGTTGCGACGACTACGGTTTAATTTCGTATGCACTGGAGTCGATAAAACCGACTTCAACAGCACCGCTTCCCTTCTTCCCCCCGCGCTGCGTTTCCGTTAGCGCGAAAGAGGCGTGATTCTAAGCACCTGCCCCGGTCTCCGCAACCCCTTTTGTGAAATATTTTTGACGTGCTAGGCCGGGAGCCGCTGAACCGCCCTAGTGGTCATAGATAAGCGGCACGGCAAGAGCAGCCTCGGTCGCCCGTGAACCGCCCCGCCGCAGCGAACTCAACCTTCCGTCGATTACCGCCCAACCATCGCCCTCACCACGCCGTCCCGTCGAATCAGTCCGTGATACAGCGCCGCCGCGAAGTGCGCGAGGAACGTCAAGAAGAACAGATAGGCCAGCACGCGATGCGCGACCCGGAGCCAGGCGAACGCAACCGGATCAGCCGCAACGATCGCCGGCAACTGCACGCCGCCGCCCAAGGTCACCGGATACCCGCCAGCCGACAGCATCGCCCACCCGATCAGCGGCATCGCCAGCATCAGCGCATACAGCACCAGATGCGACCCATGCGCGGCAACCTTCTGCCACCAAGGCAAATCCTCAGGCAACGCCGGCGGCTTCGACGAAAGCCGCACGACGATTCGCACACACACCAGCACCAGCACGGCGATCCCCAGCGGCTTGTGCAACGCCACCAGGAAATCGTGCCGCCCGGAAACCGACGCCACCATCCCCACCCCGATGAACAGCATCGCGAGGATCATCGCGGCCATCACCCAATGCAGCAGCCTCGCCGGCAAGCCAAACGTCGTAGCAGCCTTCATCATCGTCCCTCCGCACTCAATCGCGCCGCGCCAGCCACGCCGGCCTCTTCACTTGTCCTGCGCAGATACGAATCCGCATAAGCCGCCGACCGCGCCGCCAGCAACGGATCCCCCGACACCTGAATCCCCTGCGGCAGCACCGTCGGGTCGTAATTCACGTCCCGGCACGGCCCGCTGTCCTGCGGCTCCACGCGATCGAGCACGAGCGTGCCCGCGTCGATCGTCATCCGCTGCGCAGGCCAGGTCTTCGTCGCGTCGTCCACCGGGTCGCCGGGTTCCGCCAGCGTGACGAGCAGCTTCCACTTCTGCGCGCCGTCCGCGATGCGCCGCGTCAGGTCCTGCTGCAGCACGTTCGGATCCGCGGCCGTCGCGACGTCCCCGGCGCCCGCCGTCTGCTCCGGCACGACGCGCCAACGCACCGCCTGGCGCTTGCCGGCCGCATCGACGAAGTAGAACGCGTTCAGCCCGTAATAGCTTTCGGTGACGTAGCTCGCGCTCGGCTTCGCACCCTTCACCCATGCGCGGAACGCAGCCGTCTCCGGATGCGCGCCGAAAAACGCCTTGACCTTCGCCGGATCGGGCTTGCCCGTCGCCGGATCCGGCCGGGTCGCCAGCAGCTGCGCGTAGAACGCCTTCGGCGTCGCCACCGGAAACACCGGCATCGCGTTCATCCCGGTCCGCCATTGCTGGCCGTCCGGTGCGGTGAGCTTCAGCGCGAGACTGCGGATCGGCACGCTGCTGTCGGGCGCATACGGATTCCCGCCCGGCAGCGCAAAGCGGCCGACCACCGGCGTGCGCACCGCCTTGAAGAACGGTGCGACCGAATACGCGCTAGCCGCGCCGTTGCCTTCGAAGTAGCCGGTCACGCAAACGCCCTTCGCGTGATTGCGCCGGAAACCCGGATGCTCGCCGCCGGCCGTCTGCAGCGCGTCGACGAGCCGGTGCGGGGTCAGACGCGCCGGCGCGAGCCAGCCGCCGACATACCCGAACGCCACGGCCACGCCGGCCACCGCGCCGCCGATCACGGCCCAGCGCCACCATCCGCGCCCAGGCTCGCGCGGCGGTGAAGAAGAGGATGATTGCTTCATGGATGCACTCCCGATCGTCAGATCATTGTCGAACGCGTGTAGGACGCCACCCGCGCCGCTTTATTCCATGAAGAAATTTTTCGTATGCTGACGGAATAAGCGGCGCCGACCGGCGTCCTACGCGGCATCTCCACGCTTATCGGCTCGCGCCCCCGGCCATGCCCTCAAACGCCCCCGACGACGACGCATTACGCGAACTCATCCCCAGGCTGCGACGCTTCGCGCTCTGGCTGGCACGTGATGTCCATGCGGCCGACGATCTCGTCCAGTCGACGCTCGAGCGTGCGCTGTCGCGCTGGGCGAGCCGCCGCGACGACGCGTCGCTGCGCAGCTGGCTCTTCACGATCCTTTACCGGCAGTTTCTCGACGGCAAACGCAGCGCGAAGCGCTATGCGTGGCTGCTCGGCCGCATTCGCGACGACGACGAAGCGCACTGGCCGTCCGCCGAACGCGAGGTGGCCGCGCGCGCGACGCTCGAAGCGTTCGGCCGTTTGTCCGACGAGCAGCGCAGCCTGCTGCTGCTCGTCGCGGTCGAGGGCTTCACGTACCGGGAAGTTGCCGACCTGCTCGACGTGCCGATCGGCACCGTGATGTCGCGACTCTCCCGCGCCCGCCAGGCGCTGCGCCAGCTCAGCGACGGCGAGCTTCCCGCTCCTTCTCTCCGTTTGATGAAATGAATACGCTCCGTCCCGACGAACACGATCTCCAGGCCTATGTCGACGGCCAACTCGACGACGATGCGCGCGCCGCGGTCGAGCGATATCTCGCGCTGCATCCGGAGAGCGCGGAACAGGTGCAGCACTGGCAGCAGGATGCGCAGCGGTTACGGGCCGCGCTCGAAGGCGTGCGGATGCCTGGCGAGAATCCTGCGCTGGATCCGGCGGCGATTCGTGCGAAGCGTGCGGAGCGCTCGCGGGTGCGGTTCGCGATGGCGGCGTCGTTCGTGTTCTGTATCGGGCTCGGGACGTTTGGCGGCTGGCAGGCGCGTGGATGGAACGCGGCGCCGCCGATTGCGCCGATGAGCGATGCGGTCGAGGCTTACCGGATGATGGTGGTCGATCAGGCCGCGAAGGTGGATTTCCGGCCGACGGGTGCGAAGGATTTGCAAACTTGGCTCACCCGGCGCGTGGGGGCATCGGCCAGGCTGCCGGATTTGAGTGCGGCGGGGTTCCGGCCGGTTGGCGGGCGGTTGTTTACGACGGATAGTGGGGCCACGGCCGCGATGGTGCTCTATGAGGACGACGCCGGGCGGACGCTGAGCTTCTATCTCCGGCCCGCGGAATCGAAACATCGGCTGCTGCCGGCCGGGCAACGCGTGGATGGGTCGTTGCTGGCGCGGTATGGGTCGGTGAATGGGCTCAACTTCGCGGTGGTCGGGCCTGTGGATAGTCTTGGTGAGCACGCGGTCGTGAGGGCGCTCGATCAGCAGATTTGAGCTGGACGATACGCTGTCGGTTGGTGGCCGTTGTGCGCTGACTGCGGTCCGTCCGATGCGGTTCGACAAGCCTGAAAGCACGCACGTTCACCGTTCGGGGCCACAGCGTTTAAATTCGCTTTTGTGGTGGTTGTCCACACCGCGAACCTCGTCGCGGTGCGTTCCCGGATGGGTAGACCCTCTTCGGTTCCGACGTCACAGGGTTTGGCGTCTTCTGGACGCAGGATATCCGCATCGGCCCCAGCGGCTCGGCATGCCGTCTCTGGTTGAATCACTCACCTTCGGCCCGCACAGCATTTCGAGTGTCTTTGGGTCGCGATATCCACATCGCCCTCGCCGAGCTGGTACACAGGATTTCGATTCGGCCGCTCACGGGTTGTTCGCATGCGCGTGAGCGCTTCGAATCAATGTGTTCCCGAGGGGGGCACACAGCGTTCCTGATTGTTTTGCGTGCCGGTTGTCCACACGCGACAATCGGGCGCCACGGCCGCACGGACTCCAGCGTCGTGTCGTCCGTCATGTCGTACGACGGTGGCGTGGTCGTCATAACGGACCTTGTGCAGCCGCATCGGTCATGAGCACCCACGACGCAGCCAGCAATATCGATCACCAGCATCTCATTGACGGGAGCCTTCATCGATCGCCGGGATCGAACTTCACGTTGAATCGCTCGCCCTTGAACCGACAACGATCCCGAACCCCGGCGATTCTACCGATACGAGCGTTCGAGCGGTCACCGGCTTCGGCTTCGCTTGATCCATCCACCGCACGCAGTGCATATCCCGCCCGGATCACAGTCGGCGGACTGTGCTTATCCAAAGGTGTTAACAGAGTTCGTATATATACGTAGTGATAGTTAACAAGCCCGCAGCCTCACAGTGGATAACTTCCGTAACGCCCTGAATTTTCAGCATGAAGTGGAATGCATAACCACAGGCGATGCACAGGAAAATCGCTGTGCATCACAGAACAACTTTCCGTCGATTCACAGTCGCGTCGACATATCCTCAATCGTTCCACTGTGAATCCAGAGGCTTGCCGGACGGTTATCCATAGCGCGCTGTGGATAAGTTGCAGCGCCAGTCCGCCCCGCTATCGAACCATGGCGATCAGATACAGCCCGCCGAGGATCATCGCGACGCCTCCCCATTGCGCATACGACACACGCTCGCCGAAGAACACGATTCCGGCCAGAAAGACGAGCACGAACGTAAGCGCGGTAAACGGATACACGACGGTGAGCCCGGTCTTGCTCAAAGCGAAGATCCAGAGCACCGTGCCTGCGCCGTAGCAGAGCAACCCCAGCGCGACCCACGCATTGATGAATTCAGTCAATGCATGGCGGCCGTCGGCACCGATCTTGAACGCGACCTGGCCGGTTGCCGCGAGGAACACGCCGGCCAGAATGAGCACGTAGACGGACAGTTTCACCGGTGTTCCTCGTGGCGCTTCAATTGGTTGGCGACCATCCGGCTCTTCAGCATGGCGATGCCGGTTTTCACGCGCACCGGCAGCCAGCGCAGCAGCAACTTGCGCGCCTTGTAGCCGGGCGGCGACACGTCCGGTATGCCCGAACGGCTGTCGACGCGGTGTTGTCCGATCGCGTCCGGCAGCCACTCCGCTTCGTCGGCGGCAGCGAAAAAGAGCAGGTTGTAGCGGTACCACGGCTCGATGCGCATGTCCGTGGCGATCATCGGCCGGACGAAATCGAACAGCTGGTAGCCGTGGCGCGCGAACAGGTCGCGCCAGAATTCGTAGCGCTGTTCGTTGATGTGGTTCTCGCCGCCCTGGCCAGGCACGGCGGCGGAAAACAGCACGCGCTTGCCGTGCCGGACGAGATTGTCGACGAGTGCCTCGCTGGATGCCTTTGGCACGTGCTCGCCGACTTCGAGGCACTGGACGAGATCGAACGATCGCCCGAGATCGAAGCGCTTCGAAATATCGGCCGGTACGAAATCGGCAGGGTCGACCATCAGCATCGAACGATCGACATAGTCGCCGTCGATGCCGGTGATGTCCTGCACGCCGAGCTGGCGATGCACGCTGAGCCATGCTCCGGCACCGCAACCGACGTCGAGGATACTCGCAGGCTTCAGCAGCGCGTTGACGCCGGGCAGCACGCCATGCGCCGACCGCGCCGATCCCTCGCGCTGGTATCGGTAGAAGATCTCGTCATACGAGCGCGGCGTATCGTCCGCGATGAATCCAGGTGACATCGCAATCTCCCGATGGTGCGATCGGTGCACGACGTGGCGCGACGCATCGCACCGCATGCGACGCAGTGCAATCAATCGCCTCGACAAGCCTGCTTCTCGTACACCGACCATTCGCCCGCCGTCTTCACGCGCACGACGCGACAGTCCGGATTGGCGAAAAACGTGTCCGGCAGCGGTGTCTCGGCGCGAACGAAGAAATACCGGTACAGGCGCCCTTGGTGCCGCTGCCAGTCGAAGTGCCGGTACAGCGGCAGCGGCGAGACGTCGGACGGCCCGACACCGGGCAGCCGGTCGAGCCGAAAGCGGACGATCTGCGGCGGGAACCGCGCGGCATTGAAATCGACGAATCCGCGGTGCTCGGCCTGATACCAGAGCGCGAAGTTCTCGTAGGCATACGGGTTGCCGGCAGCCGGGCTCGTCCTGTCGACGATGATCGCAAGGCCGCGCTGCGCGGGTTCGATTGCGTTGGCAATGACGTCGAAATCAGCGCTCTCGTCGGCGAAGCGCAGCGCGCGGACACCTTGCTGAACGATGAAACCGGCGCAGACCACGGCAAGGAGCAACTGCGTCATCAGCGCGAGCTGCGGCATTCGCCGGCCGGGTTCCATTGGTGCGGGCGCGCGGAACATCAGCGCATAAAACGGAAACAGGAACAGCGCAAAGCGCGGATACAGGAAAAACGTGTTGATCGCGAACAGCGGCACGGTAAACCAGACGATGGTCACGATGATTGCCGGTACATAGGCGGCGACCTGCCGGTTCGGTTTCGATGCCATCACGAACGGTGCGGCAGCGATCAGCAGGAATGCCAGCAGCGAACGGCTGTCGCCGGCGACACCCCACGGATAGAGCACGGCCGCGAACACGCGCACGACCGGGCTGATCCCCCACATCACGGTAAACGGATACATCGGCGTCAGATCGACGTCACGATGCAACGCCGCGTACAGCACGGTGACGGAGGCGAGGATCGCATACGGCCACGAGGCGAGCAGCACGCGCGGCAACATGCTGGTCGTGCGCAGGCGCACGAGCAGGAACAGCACGCCGATCGCGTTCGCGAATACGAAGAGTAGTCCGTGCGAGAAAAACAGCGCGAGATTCACGAGCACCAGCAGTGCGCCGCGGCGGGCTGTCGGCCGCCCGGCATAGTCGAGCGCGAGCGCCAGGAAGATCATCGCGACCGGTACGGCGACGAGGTACGAGTAGAAACCGAACTCGTATGCGAAGCCGAAGAATCCGGGCACGCACAGCCAGTCGAGGCGCGGGTCCGTACCGAGACGCCGGCGCAGCGCGAGGTACGCGGCGACGAAACCATAGAACGACAGGGTCAGCATGACCTTGAACGCAGCCGCGACGGGCATCACGAACGAAAGCAGCGCTGCCGCGCCATAGCCGAGCAGGTAGGGCGTAAACAGATTGATCCGCAGCAATGGCGCCCATGGCGACTGGCCGCGCAGCAGGTCGCGCAGCGTGGCGACCTGTGCCGCATGCTGCGGAAGATCGACCATCGGCGGGTGCGGCGCGAGCCAGAACAGCAGGCCGGCGGCGGCGACCGTCGCAACGAACAATGCGCGCAACGTGCGATCGGCTGTGCGATATGGCCACGCACGCGGCAAGCGGCCGCTTACCGTGCTGTCATCCATTGCACGAGCCCCCGCGTGAGAGACCGCCGCCAGCCTGGCACCGGGTCGTTGCGCGACAGGACCGATGGCCCGTCATAGCGTCTTCTCGACGATGAAGCGCGGGCGCTGCTTCGTCTCCGAATAGATCTTCGCGACATAGCCGCCGATTACGCCGAGGAACAGCAACTGCAGGCCGCCGAGAAAGTACATCGGGATCACGGTGGACGCCCAACCGGGCACCGAACGGTCGGTGAACAGCCGGATCGACAGCGCCCAGATGCCGAACACGGTCGAGGCCAGCGCGAGCAGCGCGCCAACGTACGCGCTCCATTGCAGCGGCTTCGTCGAAAACGACGCGACACCGTCCGACGCGAGCAGGATCATCCTCGCCAATGGGTACTTGCTTTCGCCGGCGAAGCGCGGCTGCCGGTCGTACCGGACGATCGCGGTACGGAAGCCCAGCAGCGGCACGATGCCGCGCAGGAACAGGTTGACCTCGCGGAAGCCGCGCAATTCTTCGATCGCCCGGCGGCTCATCAGGCGGAAGTCCGCGTGATCCGGCAAGATGTCGACGCCGAAGCGGCGCAGCAGCCGGTAGTAGCCGCGCGCGCTGACGCGCTTGAAGAAGCCGTCGCTGTCACGACGCTGCCGCACGCCGAATACGATCTCGGCGCCGGACTGGTATTCGCGCAGCATGCGCGGAATCGCGTCGAGGTCGTCCTGGAGATCGGCGTCGAGACTGATCAGCACGTCGCCGTTGACTCTCATGAGCCCGGCAAGCAATGCGTTCTGGTGCCCGTGGTTGCGCGACAGCTTGAGGCCGTGGATACGTGGATCAGCGGCATGGAAGCCTTCGATGAGGGACCAGGTCCGGTCGTGCGAACCGTCGTCGACGAAGGTCACGCCGCTCGCGCCGTCAATGATGCCGTCGCGGGTAAGCTGATCAAGCAGGATCGTGAGCCGGCGTACGGTTTCCGGCAACACGGCTTCTTCGTTGAAGCAGGGAATTACCAGATTGAGCGCGACCATACCCACCCCGATATCGTTACGCGTGCGTTGCGGTCTGCCGTCGTCACGAGGTGCTACTGGTTCATGCAAGGTGGCGCGCGGATCGTGCATCGCGCGCGCCTGTTCCCCGTGACCGGATCGGGCCGGTTCCTGCTCTTGATTGTCGTTCGCAACCCCCGGCCCCGGATTCGCGACGAATCCATTATGACGGAACGTACCCGGGCCCGGTGAGACGTCGCAGTGAGGATGAACCCGGATGCGATTGCGGTCTGCGCTCGAGCGCCGGACGATCCCCCAACGCATCCTCCCCGATTCAAAAAATTTTCACGAAGGGGCTTGCGCACCTCCAAAACCCTCTCTATAATTCGCGGCTTCTTAGGCTCGTAGCTCAGTTGGTTAGAGCACCACCTTGACATGGTGGGGGTCGTTGGTTCGAATCCAATCGAGCCTACCAACGAACAAAATGAAGGGGTCTGGCAGCTCGCATTGCCTACAGGCAATCCGGCTCGCCAACATACAAACGCCACGCGGCAACATCGCGTGGCGTTTTTCTTTTTGCGGCCGAAACTTCGCATGCGCGTGCCGATGCAGCGTGTGCGATCCACGCGCAACAAGCAGCCGGCAGCCGGCAAAGCAGAACGCAGAGCAGGGGAAGCGGGCGCAAAGCGCCCATCCGCCACCCCTCAATGCAGATGCCTCAACTTGTCAGGATTCCGCACGACATAGATCGCGACGACCTTCCCGCCCTCGATCTCGAGAGCCGTCGTCTGCAGCTCGCCATCCGCTTCCAGTGTGACGAACCCCGGCAGCCCGTTGACGAACCCCGCGCGCACGAGCTTCGACGCATGCGTGGCGAACAGCTCGGCGAGGTACGCGTGCAGCTTCATCACGCGCTCGAAGCCGAACACCGGCTTGCCCGCGGCCGTGCGCTTGCCGCCGCCGTCCGAATGCAGGCTCACGTCCTCGGCGAGCATCGCGCCGAGCGCGCGCATGTCGCCGCTGCGCGACGCCGCGAAAAACGCCTCGGCCAGCTCGATCCCGCGCTGCTTCTCGACATGAAACCTCGGCCGCGCCTCGCGCACATGCGTGCGCGCCCGCGCGGCGAGCTGTCGGCAGGCGGCCGGGTCGCGCTGGATCGTCGTCGCGATCTCGTCGAACGCGAGGCCGAACACGTCGTGCAGCAGGAACGCCGCACGTTCGAGCGGCGACAACCGTTCGAGCGCGAGCATCAGCGGCAGCGTGACGTCCTCCTGTTCATTTTCCTCGACGACCGGCTCGGGCAGCCACGGGCCGATGTAGGTCTCGCGCTGGTGCCGCGCGGACTTCAGCTGGTCGAGGCACATGCGCATCACCATGCGGCGCAGGAACGCCTCGGGCACGCGCACCTCGGTGCGATCGACGTCCATCCAGCGGATGAACGCCTCCTGCACCATGTCCTCGGCGTCCGCGACGGAACCGAGCATCCGGTACGCGACGCGCATCAGCGTCCGACGCAGCGGGTCGAAGCTCGCCGCTGCGTCGGCCCGGTCTGCGGCGCTGCCGGCGGCCGGATCGAGGTGGGTCATCACGCCACCATCTTCGCGGCAGCGGCCTTCGCCTCGGCGGGATCGATCCACAGCCCGAAGCCGACGGCCAGCCGGTTCCAGCCGTTGATCACGTTGATCATCACCGTGAGTTTCACCTGTTCCTCCTGGCTGAAGTGGTCGTTCAGCACCGCATACGCGGCCTCGTGCGCGCCATGGCCTTCTGAAAGCCGCGTGAGCGCGTCGGTCCAGCCGAGCGCCGCGCGTTCGCGGTCGGTGTAGCAGGGCGCTTCACGCCATGCGGCCAGCAGGTTGATGCGCTGCTCGGTCTCGCCTTGCTCGCGCGCCTCGACGGTGTGCATGTTAAGGCAGTTCGCGCACGCGTTGATTTGCGACGCGCGGATCTTGACCAACTCGATCAGTGTCGGCTCGAGGCTCCCGGCAGCGGCGACCGAGACGGCCATCCAGTTCTTCATCATTGCGGGCGCGGCGGCGAACGGATTGAGTTTCGCAGTCATGGTTCCTTCTCCTTTCGTGTGGGTTCCGGCGATATGACGAGCGAGCCCTGCGCGCCTGTGACATCGACGCAAAAAAATTTTCAAAAGCCGGGAAGCGCGCGAAGGGCAGAGCGGTTGAACGGCGGTGTCGAGGTCCGCGACACCGCCGCGCGGACCCGTGCCGATTTCGATTCCATGGCGCCGCTCGCGTGGCGAACCCGTGTCATCCGTTCTTTCATGACGCCGGTGTGGATGTCATGAGGCGTCGGCATGGCGAACCCGCGGGCATGCACATTGCGTTCACCCTCCGAGCCCCCCTCATGACGGGCATCGACGGTTCGTCACGCCGCCGCTCCGCGCATGGTCGATGCTTTCATTTTTCTTTCGCGCTCGTTTCACCCGAAATCCGATTCGCGACGTTCACATTTCTGGCCCATACTGTTCTGCACGGGTAGATGAAGTCACGCCGCACCAGCGGCCCGGCTCGCGCGCCGGCTGCCCGACGACGCAGCAATGAAGGTCGCACGTCAGCCGCGCGCATCCGAGCGCAAGGCTTTCCTTTTTCCGGCAACGCAACGCAGCGAATCGCGACGTGAACGGTAAACCGATGAGCCTCCTTGCATCCCAGCTTCAGCGCCGTTACCAGGACGTGCGCGCCCATAGCATCGCGTTGACCGCGACGCTGTCCGCCGAAGACCAGGCCGTGCAGTCGATGCCCGACGCGAGTCCCGTGAAATGGCATCTCGCGCATACGACCTGGTTCTTCGAAACCGTCGTACTGATGCGCCGCGTGCGCGGCTACGCGCCGTTCGACGACGCGTTCCAGTTCCTCTTCAATTCCTATTACGAAGCGCTCGGCCCGCGCCATCCGCGGCCGCAGCGCGGGCTGCTCACGCGTCCGTCGCTCGATGAGGTGCACGCGTACCGGCGGTACGTCGACGATGCGATGCTGCGCGCGCTCGACGGTGCCGATCCGGCGTTGCTCGCCACGATCGCGCCCGAGATCGAGCTCGGCCTGCATCACGAACAGCAGCATCAGGAACTGATCGTCACGGACATGCTGCATGCGTTCTCGTGCAACCCGCTCAAGCCCGCGTTCCGGCCGCGCAGCGGCGCCAATGCTCACGCCGGGCACGCCGCCCGGGCCGCGGGCGATGCCGGCCCGCTGCGCTGGCTGCATCAGCCGGGCGGGCTCGTCGAGATCGGCCACGATGGCGCCGCGTTCTCGTTCGACAACGAACGGCCGCGCCATACCGCGCTCGTGCGTCCGTGCGAGATCGCGAACCGTCTCGTGACGAATGCGGAATTCGCGGCCTTCATCGCGGACGGCGGCTATGTCCGCCCCGAATACTGGCTGTCCGACGGCTGGGCGACGGTGCAGCGGGAAGGGTGGCAAGGGCCCGCGTACTGGATTCCCGGCGACGACGGTGATCCGGCAGCCGCACACGCCTGGCGCGCGTTCGGCCTGCACGGTGTCGAGCCGCTCGCGCCCGATGCGCCCGTGTGTCACGTGAGCTTCTACGAAGCGGCGGCGTATGCGGAATGGGCCGGCACGCGCCTGCCGACGGAATTCGAATGGGAGGCCGCGTTCGGCGCGGATGGCATCGCGCAGATGCTCGGGCACGTATGGCAGTGGACGCGTTCGTCCTACGAGCCGTATCCGGGCTTTCGGCCGCTCGCAGGCGTCGCCGCGGAATACAACGGCAAGTTCATGGTCGGCCAGCAAGTCCTGCGCGGCAGCAGCATCGCGACCCCGCCGGGGCACGAACGGCCGACGTACCGCAATTTCTTTCCGCCGGCCGCGCGCTGGCAATTCACGGGAGTGCGACTTGCGCGAGACGTCTGATCTGACGGCCACGAGCGGTGGCCTGCAACCCGCCCGCGATGCGCGGCCGAGCGCGTTCGAGCGCGACCTGATCGACGGGCTGTCGCGCACGCCGCGCAGCATTCCGCCGAAATACTTCTACGATGCGGCCGGCTCCGCGCTGTTCGATCGCATCTGCGAACTGCCGGAGTATTACCCGACGCGTACCGAACTCGGGATCCTGCGCGATCGCGCGGCCGAGATCGTGCGGCGCGTCGGCCCGCATGCGGACATCGTCGAATTCGGCGCGGGCTCGCTCGAGAAGATCCGCGTGCTGCTCGACGCGTGCGCGGACAACTATGCGAACGCGCCGGCGCGCTACGTGCCGATCGACATCTCGGCCGACTACCTGCACGGCGCGGCCGCGCGGCTGCGTGCCGCGTATCCGTGGCTCGACGTCGCGCCGCTCGCGGCCGACTACACGAAGGCCGAGCAGCTGGCCGAGCTGACCGGCACGCCACGCCGGCGCATCGGCTTCTTTCCCGGCTCGACGATCGGCAACTTCTCGCCGGAGGAAGCCGATACGTTCCTGCGCGACGCCGCGCGGCTGTTGCGCGGCGGCGGCCTGCTGGTCGGGGCGGATCTCGTGAAGGACGAACGCACGCTGCATCACGCGTACAACGACGCGCAGGGCGTGACCGCCCAGTTCAACCTGAACCTGCTCGCCCGCGCGAACGCGGAGCTCGGCGCGGATTTCGATCTCGACGCGTTCTCGCATTGCGCGTTCTACGACCGTGAGCTGCAGCGCATCGAGATGCATCTCGTCAGCGATATCGCGCAGACGGTGCACGTGCGCGGCCACGCGTTCCGCTTCGAGGCCGGCGAACGCATCCACACGGAGAACTCGTACAAGTTCACGATCGACGGCTTCCAGGCGATCGCGCGGCGTGCGGGCTTCGAGCCCGACACCGTGTGGACCGACGCGGACCAGCTGTTCAGCGTGCACTGGCTGCGCAGCGTCGACGATATCCGCGCGTAACGTCGTCGCGAGTCGTCGCGATCCGCTCGCACGGCGTGCGCGCGGGACGCGTGCGGTCTGCGTCGCCGGCCCGCGCGCCGGCAAAATTTCCCGACTCTCCCGATTCGATGCGTCGTTGCAACGGCGTGTCGAATCGCTCGTCACCCTTGTCCCGTAAGGCTTCGCGCCCCTCCGTAAACGTCCGTTACCGGTCTCGCATACCGGTTTCACCTGTGTCCGCCCGTGGTGCCTAGACTCCGAACCGTAGTCACATGACGCACGACACGTGCAGGGAGTCGCGAAATGAGCAAGAAACTTATTCTCGGTGCAGTTCTCGGCGTAGCGGCGCTGGCAGCTTCGGGCATCGCATCGGCCCACGTCGACCTGGCGGTCGGCATCGGCGTGCCGGGCGTCTATGCGGCGCCGGCGCCGGTCTACGTCGCGCCGCCGCCGGTGACGTACGCGCCGGTTGGCTACTATCGCGATGACGACTGGCGTGAGCGTCAATGGCGCGAACACGAATGGCGCCGTCGTGAATGGCGCGAGCACGAGTGGCGCGAGCGCGGCTGGCGTGACGGCGACGGCTGGCGCGGCCGCTGGAACTGAACCGGGCAACCGGTTCATGAGGACACCGAGCACGACGACGAGAGGAGTGTGATCGCATGATGCCCATTCGACACATCAGGTATAGCGCGGCGGCCGCCGTCGTCGCGCTCGCAACGATCGGCAGCGCGCACGCGGCGGGCTGCATGAAGGGCGCGGTGGTGGGCGGCGTCGCCGGCCACTACGCGGGACATCACGCCGTGGTCGGCGCGGTCGGCGGCTGTATCGTAGGCCGCCACATGGCGAAGAAACACGAGCAGGAACTGGCCGCGCAGCGCAAGGCCGCAGCGCAGGGCGTGCAGCCGGCGCAGTAAGCGTAGCCACCGGCGGAACGGCGCGATCGCGCCGTCTCCGCCTTTCATTTCCCTTGTCGGGTGGCGGCCGACCGGCCGGTTCATCAAGCGTGCCGAACGCCGGCGGATCGATCCGACGAAACCGCGCCGCGCGCGCCGTTACGATCATTTACAACGCCGCGCCGCACGAAGCGCGCGCGTACCTAGAATGCAGTCACTCGAACGCGCTCCAGGGAGCAAACAATGAAAACGCAACGATATCTGTCCGTGCTCGCAGCTGCGCTGCTCGCACTCAGCGCCGTTTCCGCGCAAGCGGCGGGCGGCGGCAATGGTGGTGGCGGTGGTGGTGGCAACGGCGGCGGCCATGGTGCCGGCGGGATGGGCGGCATGGGTGCCAATGCGGGCGGCATGTCCGCCGGCCACATGAGCGGTGAAGCGCTGAGCAACTCGAACGGCATGCACGCGGGCGACCGCGACAAGGGCCTGTCGCGCGCAGCCGATCGCTCCGATTCGATCGCCGATCGTGCCGGCGCGCAGCCGGGCAGCGGTCACGGGCGCTCGCACGGGCATACCGCGCATGCATCGAAGTCCACGCGCCACGCGCATCGGAACGCATTCGGCCACACGCTGTAAGCGCGGCGCACGCATGCGGAAGAAGGGCGCTTCGGCGCCCTTTTTCATTGCCAGCGGGCCAAGGGGCGCTGCGGTGTGTCGCGTTGCTCGTCGCGCATCGACCCCGATTTGCAACCAGCCGTAACCGCACGCACGAACGCGCCAGAATACGAACCGCTTTCACGCGAATGACAGGCGGATTCGCTCCCTCATACGCGAGCATCGCGGCAGCGCCGCGGCCCGCGTCATGAAAAAAGGGCGGCTCGTCGCCGCCCTTTGTTTCAGCGTCCCGCGCCCGCCAGCGGCGCGACGGCTGCAACAGGCTCGAACAACGCGTCGGCCTGCCTGACGCGCACGAACCGCGCGGCCGCTCCGCCGTCCACCAGCGCCCGGAAATGCGCTTCGCCGCACGCGAGCTTCGCGCGCTCGTGCTCGCTCGTCACGTCGCCGTCGGCATTCGGCGTATCGACGACGAAGTACAGCCGCTCGCCGCCATCCTGCTCCGCGAGCACCGCCCAGTCGGGGTGATAGCTGCCGAGCGGCGTCGGCACGCGGAACCATGCGGGCAGCTTCGCGTACAGCTTCACGCCGTCGTGCGCTTCCAGCGCATCGGCGAACGCGCGCTCGGCGTCGGTCTCGCACACGACGGCCTCGTGGATCGACTTCCGCGCATCCGGCCGCAGGTTGCGCAGATAACCGGTCAGCGCCTCGCTCTCGAACGACTCGAGCGCATGCACGTGGCGTTCGCCGAGCTTCCGGTACGCGATGCCGGCAACCAGCGCGAGCCGCTTGCAGCGGTTGATCGCATCGGCGGCCAGCGCGATGAACTGCTGCGGATTCACGCGGAAATCGTCGAGCCGGCCGCTGTCGGCCAGGATCGTCGCGAGCGAGCGGCGCGTGAGCTGCGTGCGGTCCTGCAGTTCGGTGAGCAGGTCGGGCAGCGGCAGCTCGCCTTCGTCGATCAGCACCGTGCCGGCGCCGGCCACCTCGATCGCCTCGATGCCGGCCTTGCCGATGTCGATCTCGGCCTTGCGCCACTGCAGCCGCGCGCGCGCGATGTCCGGCGCGTCGCGCAGCGCGGCCGTGCAGTCGCGCACGAGCTTCGCGTTGTCGAACTCGACGCTGTACACGGTGCGATGGCGGATGCGGTCCCACAGCGCGCGGAAGTCGTCGCCGAACACGACGGCCTTGCCCGACGCGTCGCGCCGCAACGCGATCGCGCGCCGCTCGTCCGCATTGCGCACCGCGAAGCGGCCCGACAGCTTGCGCAGCGTCGCGACGATCGGCGCGCGCAGCGTCTCGAACGCCGCGGGCAGCACGAGCGCGCTCTGGCGCAGCGCATCCTTCAGCCGGTCGAGCACCTTGCCCTGCGCGTCGACGTAGCCCTGCTCGTGCAGATGGGTCCACAGCACGCGCGACAGCTCGATGCCGAGCGCATGCGCGGGCCCGTCGCCTTCCTGCACCGGCAGCGCCGCGAACTGGTGTTCCTCGACGATCCCGAAACGGATGCCCGTATCGGCCTCGATTTCCTTCTGCAGGTTCTCGGCGAACGACTCGTAGCGCTCGGTCGCGATCACGGTGAGCGTGTTTACGCCCGGATCGCGCACGCGTTCGCCGTCCTGGTCGACGGCGAGGCGCAGCCCGCGGCCGAGCGTCTGGCGACGCTCGCGCTCGGTCTGGATGTCGCGCAGCGTGCAGATCTGGAACACGTTCGGGTTGTCCCAGCCTTCCTTCAGCGCCGAGTGCGAGAAGATGAACTTCAGCGGCGTGTCGAACGACAGCAGCGCTTCCTTCTCGCGCATGATGAGGCCGTACGCGCGCTCCGCGTTCTCGCGGGCCGCGGCGCTGCTTTCGCTCGTGTCGGTCCAGCCGCCCTTGCGGTCGATCGAGAAGTAGCCGTTGTGCGCGCGCTCGACTTCGAGCGCGACGTCGACGCCGTCGAACAGCGCACGATAGGCCGGCACACGCGCCGCGCGCGCATATTCCTCTTCGAAGATCAGCGCGTAGTCGCCCTTCACCGGCATCCCGTTCTCGTCGTAGCGGCGATAGCGTTCGACCGAATCGACGAAGAACAGCGACAGCACCTTCACGCCGCGCTCGGCCAGGCGCAATTCCTTGTCGAGATGCTCGCGGATCGTGCGGCGGATCATCTCGCGCTGCACGGCGAGCGTGTCGATGTCGCCGAACGCCTCGCCGAGCGACAGGAACGCCTCGCCTTCCGGATGGCGCAGCTCGACGTACTCGGCGCCCTTCACCGCATGCACTTCACCGATCCGCAGCCCCGCGTACAACGCGCGCCTGGTCAGGCGCTCGAGATCGTCGCCGTCGGTGGCCGTCACGATCTGGCGCTTCACGCCGGCCGCGGTCGCGACGTCGAGCTCGATGCGCGCGCTGATCGCGCCGCGCCGGTTCGACACGCCGACGAGCCGCACGTAAGGCTTGTTGTGCGCATCCTCGACGATCGCCGACGCGATCTCGATCTGCTTGACGAGCTTGCGTTCGTACGCGTCGACCGCATCGAGCCGGTACACCATGTGGTGACGGTCGACGTGCGTGGCCGAATAGCGCAGCGTGCAGAGCGGCGCCATCGCGGCGAGCGCTTCGCGCCCGCGCCCCTCGAGCCCGCCGTCGACGCTTTGCGGCTCGTCGACGATCACGATCGGCCGCGTCGCGCGGATCAGGTCGATCGGCTTCTCGCCGCCGGTCTTCTCGCTGTCTTTATAGAGGTTGTTGATCTCTTTCTTGTTGATCGCGGCGACCGTCATCACCATGATCTGGATCGCCGCGCTCGCCGCGAAGTGGCGCACCTGGCCGAGCTTCGCGGAGTCGTACAGGAAGTAGTCGTACGGCACGCCCGCGTACAGCGCGCGGAAATGATCCTCGGTGATCGAGAGCGTCTTGTGCACGCCTTCCTTGATCGCGATCGACGGCACGACGATCACGAACTTCGTGAAGCCGTAGCGGCGGTTCAGCTCGAAGATCGTGCGCAGGTACACGTAGGTCTTGCCGGTGCCGGTCTCCATCTCGACGGTGAAGTCGCGCGAGCCGGGCTGGCCGGACGGCGGCAGCCCGCCGCGCAGCTGGACGTCGGCGAGGTTGCGCGCGAGCGCGTCGTCGGTCAGCGACAGCCGGTTGCCGACGCCTTGCTCCGACACCGCGAAACCGAGCGAGCCTTGCGCCGCGGCCGTCGTGCCGGGCGCGGCGTTCGCGAGCACGCTGAAGTCGCCGCGATACGATTCCTGGCCGCGAAACAGGTCGCAGACGGCGTCGATCGCCTCGCGCTGGTAGTCGAGATCCGCTTCGAAATGCAGCCGCATCACAGGCTCCGCACGCGCTTCACGCCGTGCTGTTCGAGCAGCGCGGCGAGATTGAGCTTCGCGACGTCGTCGACGAAGCCGCTGTCGCGGAACAGGCACGTGACGTCGCGCGTGGCACCCGTCGCGTCGAGCAGCTCGACGATGCCGTCGGCGAGCGGGCCCGCGTCGTCGCGCGCGACGCGCGCGTCGAAGCACGCGACGATCGAGCGGCCGATCAGGTGCACGGTCTTGCCCGCGACCGGGTGATGCTCGACCGGCGTGCACAGATCGAGGCCGAGCTTCAACGTGAGTTCGGCGAGCAGGTCGTCCTCGCTGCGGCCGGTCTTCACGTGCTCGACGGAGGCGAACAGCGCGTGGTCGAAGTCGTCGCGGCGCGGATCCCATTCGATCACGTTGGTCGTATCGAGCCGGTACACGCGGAAACCGAGGTCGCCATAGCTTTCCGGGAAGTCGCGCGCGACCTGCTGCGCTGCGCGGCGCAGGCGTTCCTTCGTGATTTCCGCGAGCGTCAGCGGCTTCTTCAGCTTCGCGCAGAAATCGGCGGCCGCGAGCTGTGTCTTGTCGCGGCGGTCGAGCGCCTCGGGCAGCTGTACGAGGATGTAGCGGCGCGCGCCGCCGTCGGTCGCGTTCACCTGCATCACCGCGTGGCCGGTCGAGCCGGAGCCGGCGAAGCAGTCGAGCACGATGTCGTCGCCGCGCGTGCACCAGCCGATCACGGCCGCCGCGAAATCGACCGGCTTCGGCTGGTCGAACGGGATGCCGAGCGTCTTCAGCAGCGCGTCGTCGGAGCCGGCGAACGGCAGCACCGACGGCACGTTCTCGTACATGTTCTCGTCGAGGTAGTAGATCCGCTGCGGCTGCGTGGTTTCATCCGGACCGAATTCGATCTGGCCGCGCTCGATCAGCGCCTGCATCGTCGCGGGCGGGTTGCGCCAGCCGCGCGCCGGCATCGCGCACGGCTTGCCGGTGACCGGGTGGATCAGCGGCGTGAAATACTCGTCCGGTGCCTTCTTCTTGTTCGGCCACGCCATCGACACGAGGCGGTACACGCGCCCGTCGGCCGACAGCCGGTCGTACATCACCTCGCCGCCCGACAGGTTGGTCTGCGCCTTCATCCACGCGCGGTAGGCCTTTTGCGCGTCCTTCGCGTTGCCGCTGCGGTACACCGCGTCGTGCGCGGCATCCAGCATGCGCTGCGCGTTGCGCTTCGGGCGCTTCAGCGGCGCTTGCTCGAGCAGCGTCTCGGCGTTGCGCGCGAACAGCACCAGCGATTCGTGCTGGTACGCGACGCCGCGCGCATCGCCCTTCGGGTTGCGCTTGTCCCACACGGCGACGCCGAGCTCGTTCTCCTCGCCGAAGATCTCGCGCAGCATCAGCACGAGCGCATGCACCTCGTGCTCGTCGATGTGCACGGCAATCAGCCCTTCGTCCGACAGAAGCGCGTGCGCGAGCTTCAGGCGCGGATACATCATGTTCAGCCAGTCGGTGTGGAACCGGCCGTTCGCCTCGGTGTTGGTGCTGCGCTTTACGCCGCCTTCGGTCTGGCCCGTCATCGCCAGGTAGTGGCGGATGCTGTCGCTGAAGTCGTCCGGATAGACGAAATCGCTGCCGGTGTTGTACGGCGGGTCGATGTAGACGAGCTTCACCTTGCCCGCGTAGCTCTTGTGCAGCAGCTTCATCACGTCGAGGTTGTCGCCCTCGATCACGAGGTGGCGCGTGTCGTCCCATGCGACGCTGTCGGCAGGGCACGGACGCAGCGTGCCCGTCGACGGCGTGAGCGCGGC
Organism: Burkholderia sp. Bp8994; assembly: GCF_003853805.1. Lineage (NCBI taxonomy): Bacteria > Pseudomonadati > Pseudomonadota > Betaproteobacteria > Burkholderiales > Burkholderiaceae > Burkholderia > Burkholderia sp. Bp8994. Next base: position 228,114 of record NZ_QTQH01000010.1, on the reverse strand, counting down.
CTGGCGCGCGCTGCGCTTGCCGTGCCAGTGGAAGCCGTAGCGCTCGTCGGCGTCGCCGACGGTGCGCTCGCCGACCAGCGCCTTGAGCACGTCGACGTCGACCGACGCGCCGTCCGGGCCTTCGGTCACGAGTTCGGGGAACAGCGCCTTCAGGCGCGCGACGTTATCGGCGGTGAAATCCGTCGACATCGCCTGCGGGCTCGCCGCATCGAGTTTCTGCATCGTTTTTTCCATCGGAGCCCGGCCGCGTGCGCCAGGACGTCGGGCGCACTCACGGCACCGGCGGCAATGGCCACCCGGGCAAACCCGAAACGCTAGCGAGTCGGTCGGCGCAGGTCAAGCACCGATGTGAGGCGATCGTGCGCGCATCGGCCGCGATCGCCCGCCCGACGGGCCGCAAGCGGCTTCGGGCCGGTGGTCGCGGCGGCGGCCGACCGGCGTTCCCCGGGGGCGCTGCGCGGGCCAAAAGCGACGAAAAAAAGGCGAAAAAAAGGGCACGGTCAGCGCGATGCGCCGCCGTGCCAGCATGGAGAATCCCGGATGGAGGGTGTGGCGGAGCCCGGCGGGCCCCGCCCGGATGACCGGCCCTCGGGTCAGAAGCGCGTGCGGATGCCCGACGTCAGTTCGAGCTGGTTCTTCGCGCCGAACGTCGACGACACCTTGTAGCCGCCATGCAGCTTCATGTAGTCGCCGGCCAGATACACCTCGGTGCGCTTGCTCAGGTGGTAGAACACCGACCCATAGATCGTCTCCTTGAAGCCGTTGCCGACGCCGTTGGTCAGGCTGAACGCGCCGAGGTTCGCGTTCGGCGTGAAGCCGTCGGCGTTGTACGCGGCGTTCTTGATGCGCATCTGTTGATAGCCGAGCTCGTAGTCGAGCGCGCCCTTCGGCGCGATCTTCATCGACACGGTCCACGAATCGTCGTGGCGCTGGCCGAGCGCGCCCTGGTCGCCGTTGTAGCGGAAGTAGCCGGCGTTCAGGCGCACGATGCTGAACGCGTAGTCGCCGCCGACCGAGAACGTCTGGTTCCTGAAGCCGTTGTGGTTCACGTGGTTGTAGAAGCCCGACACGGCGAACGGCCCGCCGTTGTAGCCGAGCGCGACCTGGTATGCGGAGCCGGTCGCGAACGAGGTCGAGTTGCTGAACTGGTAGCCGGCGCTCGCGAAGATACCGTTGCTGAACAGCTTCTTCCACGCGACGCCGTTGTTGTAGCGCGTGCCGGTCGGGCCGGCCGCGTAGAAGATCATCTGCTTGAAGTTGTTCGAGTTGGTCCAGCCGCCTTCCTCGGTCGTCAGCTTCGCGGAGCCGTACGCGTCGCCGTAGATCGCCGACGCGTCGCGCGCGATCGTATTCTGGAAGCCGGCCGTCAGCTTGCCGAAGCGCTCGTCCTCGACGCCGACCCAGGCGTCACGGTCGAAGATCTGGCCCTCGTCTTCCATCTGGCCGTTCGCGACCACGAATTCGCTTTCGAGGCGGAAGATGATCTTCGTGCCGCCACCGATGTCCTCGGCGCCTTTCAGGCCCCAGCGGCTGCCGCTGAACCACGGCTCGCCTTCGTTGCCCATGCCGATCACATGGTTGCCGTTGGCGTCGGCGTGGGTCCGGTAGGTCGGAAAGCTCAGGTCCATCAGGCCGTAAAGCTGCACGCTCGACTGCGCCTGCGCCTGGGTGCCGGCGCACAGGCCTGCCGCCGCGATGGAAAGGGCAAGGGTTTTTCGTTTCAAGATCGTCTCCTCCGAGCTGCCGCATTGAAATCTGTTTGTTGGCAGTACGTAATGTATGCCGATTGTTGCCGACCACAGCGAGAGGGTCGACGCATAGCATCGTAGAGGGGGCAATCCTTCACGCCGCTTTCCCGGAGGAAAGAATCGGATCGGTGAAAACACCGAAATCGCAATAATCGGGAATCGGGCAGGCGGGCAGCCCGCGGGCTGCCAAAACAACGTTACGTGCTGCGAATCGATGCCGCGGGCCGCGCCGTCAGTCCTGCGCGGTCTTCGCGCGCAGGATATAGCCGAGCCCGCGCAGCGTGATGATCTCGGCCGTGCTGAGCGCGAGATGCTTGCGCAGCCGGTGGATGTAGATGTCGATCGCATCCGCGCTCGGCTCGTCGTCGAGCGCGAACACGCTGTCCATCAGCCGCGCCTTCGATACCGTCTTGTTCTGCTGCAGCATCAGCGTTTCGAGAATCGCATGCTCGCGGCGGCGCAGCGCGAGCACCGTGTCGCCGCAGCGGAATTCACGCGTGCCGAACGCATAGACGAGATCGCCGCACACGAGCTGCGTCGTGCCGACGCCGGCCTGCCGGCGGATCAGCGCGCGGATCCGCGCGACCAGCTCGCGCGATTCGAACGGCTTGACCACATAGTCGTCGGCGCCCGCGCCGAAACAGTCGACCTTGTCGTCGACCGAGCCGTGCGCGGTCAGCATCAGCACCGGCACGTTGTCGTTGCGGCGCCGCAATCGCGCGAGCACTTCCTTGCCGCTGATGCCAGGCAGCCGCATGTCGAGCAGCACCGCGTCGTAGCGCTCGGTCTTCAGCACGGTATCGGCGCGCTCGCCGTCGCCGACGCAGTCGACCGCGAAATCCTCGCCGCGCAGCAGGTTCACGATCCAGTGCGCGAGTTCGGCGTTGTCTTCGACCAGCAGGAGTTTCATGGCGACTTCATCTCTTCAAGGAAACGTCGGGCCGCCCCAAGTTTCCCGCCCGGCAGGTAGTCCCCTTGGGGGGCCTGGCGCGCAGCGACAGGTTTGGGCGCACTCTTCAATCGTACGCGGGCAGCCGCACGGTCACGACGATACCGCGATTGCCGGGGCCCGGCGCGAGCGACGCGCTGCCGCCGTGCGCCTGCGCGATCTCGCGGACGATCGCGAGGCCCAGGCCCGAGCCTTCGGTGTCGGCCGACACGCGGTAGAACCGCTTGAACACGTGCGGCCGCGCTTCGGCCGGAATGCCGGGGCCGTTGTCGACCACCTCCAGCACGACCGCGGCGCCGTCGCGCCGTGCCGCGACCGTCACGCAGCCGCCCGGCTGCGTATAGCGCACGGCGTTGTCGACGAGGTTCATCACCAGCGCGGTCAGCAGGCTGTCGCTGCCCGCGACGTCGAGCCGTTCGCCGAGATCGGCGCCGAGGTCGATGTCGCGCTGCTGCGCGAGCACGATGGTTTCCTCGAGCACGCTCGACACGACGGCCGCGAGATCGACGCGATGCGTGAGCAGCGTCGACGGCGTCGCTTCCGCGTGCGCGAGCAGCAGCAACTTGTCGGTCACGTCGGCCATCTTGCGGCTGCTGCGCTGCATGCTGTCGAGCACCGACGCCAGCTCGCGATCGTCATGGTCGCGCTGCTGCGCGTACTGGATCTGCGTGTCGAGCACCGCGATCGGCGTGCGCAGCTGGTGCGCGGCGTCGGCAATGAAGCGGCGCTGCGTGGCCGTGTGCGTATTGAGCCGCGCGATGCACTGGTTGATCGCGTCGACGATCGGCCGCAGCTCGTGCTGCAGCCGCTCCGGGCGGATCGGCTCCAGTTCCATCGGCCCGCGGTCGGCGACGTCGTCCTTCAGCTTCATCAGCGGGCGCAGCTCGAGCGTGAGGCCGAGATAGACGAGCACGATCGCGAGCACCAGCATCAGCGACAGGCGCACGAGCTGCGGCCGCCAGATCGTCGCGACCATCGCGTCGTACGAGCGCGTCGTCTTCGCGACGATCACCGTGACCGTCTCGATCTGCCCCTCGTCGTACAGCTGGCGGTCGTAGGCGGCCGCGCGCAGCCGCACGCCGTCGAGCGACGTGTCGTACAGCGTCGGCTCGACCCCGTGCCGCCCGGGCACCGCGAGCGCCGGGTTGCCCGCGAGCAGCCGGTCGTGGCCGTCGATTACCTTGTAGAACACCGAATCGCCCGACGGCGATTCGAAGATCTCCAGCGCGGCCGGCGGCACGTCGGCCGCCGGCCGCCCGTTGCGCCATTCGACGTCCTCGCCGATCGTGCGCGCGGACGCGACGAGCGCGCTGTCCTGTACGAGCCCGGCCGTGCGCCGCGCGGTGTCGTACGACATCGCGCCCGCGATCAGCACGAAAGCCGCGAGCGGCAGCAGCAGCCACCACAAGAGCCGCCCGCGCAGGCTGTGCGCCATTCCGTCTCCTCAATGCCGAACCGCGCCGGGGTAACCGGCGCGGTTCGGGCGTGTCATTCGATGATGCGTGCGTTGCTCAGAACGCGGCGGGGCGCCACTTGAGCAAGCGCTTCTCGAGCCAGGTCAGCAGATAGTCGGCGGCCAGCGCGACCACGGCCAGCACGATCATCGCCGCGAACACGCCGCTCGCGTTGAACGCGCCCTGGGCGGTGGAGATTAGCAGGCCGATGCCCTGCTTGGAACCCAGGAATTCGCCGACGACCGCACCGACCAGCGCGAAGCCGAAGCTCACGTGCAGGCTCGCGAGAATCCACGACAGCGCGGACGGAATCACGACCGACGTGGTGATCTGCCGGCGCGACGCGCCGAGGATCTGCGCGTTCGCGATCAGGTAGCGGTCGGCTTCGCGCACGCCCTGGAACGCGTTGCCGAACACGACGAAGAACACCATCACGACGGCCAGCGCGATCTTCGACGCCATGCCGAGGCCGAGCGCGATCACGAAAATCGAGCCGAGCACGACGCGCGGGATCGAGTTCGCGATCTGGATATAGAGGCCGAACACGTCGGACATCAGCTTGTTGCGGCCGAGCACGATCCCGCAGAGCACGCCGGCGACCGAGCCGATCAGGAAGCCGATCGTGGTTTCCTCGAGCGTCACCCAGACCTGCGTAAGCAGCGGCCCTTGCGACGTGCCGTTCGCGAACCAGTCCTGGAGCTGCGCGAAGATCAGCGTCGGCTGCGAGAAGAAGAACGGATCGATCCACTTCAGGCGCGCGGCGAGTTCCCAGCCGCCCAGCACGACGACGAGCACGGCGATCCGCAGGCCGATGATCAGTTGCCGGCGGCGGCGCAGCCGGGTTTGAGCGGCACGCGACTCGTCCTCGAGCGACGTTGCCGGAATGGCGGTGGGGGGAAGCGTCATGTCGGTCATGCTCCTGTCCTGTCCTTGCTGCTGTCAGCCGATCTGCACTTCTTCGCGCAGGTCGTGCCAGATGTCCTTGGAAATTTCGATGAAGCGCGTGTCGTAGCGAATCTCCGACGTGACGCGCGGGCGCGGCAGGTCGATCTCGTACACGCGCTTGAGCGTCGCGGGGCGCGCGGTCAGCACGAACACGCGGTCGGCGAGCGCGATCGCCTCCTCGAGATCGTGCGTGACGAACACGACCGAGCCCTTGTTCGCGGACCACAGCTGCAGCAGCTCGTCCTGCATCAGCGTGCGCGTCTGCATGTCGAGCGCGGAGAACGGCTCGTCCATCAGCAGGATTTCCGGCTGGTTGATGAAGGTCTGCGCGAGCGCGACGCGCTTGCGCATCCCGCCGGAGAGCTGGTGTGGGTAGTGTTTCGTGAACTTGTCGAGGCCGACCTTGCGGATCCATTCCTCGGCCTGCGCGTAGGCGACGTCCTTCGAGCGGCCGCGAAACAGCGGGCCTGCCGCGACGTTGTCGATCACGTTGCGCCACGGGAACACCGCGTCGGCCTGGAACACGAAGCCGATGCGCGGATCGATCCCGTCGACCGGGCGGCCCATCACGCGCACCTCGCCGGAAGCCGGCTTCAACAGCCCGGTGATCAGGTTCAGCGTGGTCGACTTGCCGCAGCCGGTCGGCCCGACGATCGCGATGAACTCGCCGCGCGCGACGCTCATGCTGAAGTCGCGCAGCGCGACGGTGGCCTTGCCTTCCGGCGAAATGAAGCGGCACGACACATTGCGAAACTCGATCGCCGGTGTGCTCGGAGAAACTGCCTGGGTCATCGCATTCGTCCTGCGGGTGATGAGGGCGCCGCATCGTGGCGGCGCCGGGCCGGTCAGCCGGGCCGGAACGGGGAACGCGCGGCGGCGGGATCGCCGCCGCCGGCGCCGAGATCGATTACTTCGCGTTCACGAAATCGTTGGTGTAGGTGCGCGCCAGGTCGATGTGCTTGCCCTTCACCGACGGGTTGAACGCCGACAGCACCTTCAGCACGGTCGCCGGGCCGTCGGCCGGCATCTTCGCGTCGGCGGTGTACATCGGCAGCGATGCCTTCAGCGCGGACACGTACAGCGCCTTGTCCTTCTGGTAGTCGGCCGGCATCTTCGCGGCGATTTCCTCGGCGCTGTGCGTGTGGATGAACTGCATCGTCTTCGCGAACGCGTGCGCGAGCTTGGTGGCTTCGGCCTTGTGCGAATCGGCCCACGCCGACTGCACGTACAGGCTCGCGGCCGGATAGGTGCCGCCGAGCGCGGCGCGCGTGCCTTCCAGCGTGCGCAGGTCGACCAGCACCTTCGCGTCGCCCATCTTCTCGAGCGCGGACACCGTCGGCTCGGTCGTCATCCCGGCGTCGATGCGGCCCTGCTTGATCGCGGCGATGAAGCTCGCGTCGGCGCCGACCGGCAGCATCGTGTACTGCGTCGACGGCACGCCGTGCTGCAGCGCGAGATATTGCGTGAGGAAGCTCGTCGACGAGCCGAGGCCCGTCACGCCGAGCGTCTTGCCCTTCGCGTCGGCCATCGACTTGAAAGTGGGTGCCGCCTTGGTCGACACCATCTCGACCTCGCCCGGCACCTGGCCGAACACGGCGATCGCCTTCACGTCCTTGCCCTTGCTCTGCAGGTCGATCGTGTGGTCGTAGAAGCCGACGACGCCCTGCACGGCGCCCGCCAGCAGCTCGTTCTCGGCGTCGACGCCGGCCGGCTGCGACAGCAGCTCGACGTCGAGCCCTTCGGCCTTGAAGTTGCCGAGCTCCTGCGTGAGCCGCGCGGGCAGGTAGATCAGCTTCGCGATCCCGCCGACCATGATCGTGATCTTGCCGCCGTCGTCGGCGAAAGCGGGGTGAGCGGCGAGCGCGCAGCTCAGGCTGGCTGCCACGGCGAGGGTGCGCAGGATGGGTCGCATCGGGGTCGTCTCCTTCGTTGTATTCGTATGGCGCGATGCTTGCTGCATCGTCCTGACGAGTATAGGAAGGCGAAACCTTCTGCAACCTTTCGCGGGGTGGCGGTTCCTTTAGGGGTTTTCCAGCAATCGGCGGCTCAAGCGGCCTGGCGCCAGCCGAGCAACACCCGCCCCATCGCATCCAGCCCCATGTCGAACAGATGCGACACGAACGGCACGAGGTTCGGGATCATCAGTTGCACGAGCAACAGCCCGACCAGCATCGTGACCGGAAAGCCGATCTGGAAGATGCCGATCTGCGGCGCCGCGCGGTTCAGGATCCCGAGCGCGAGGTTCGCGATCAGCAGCGCCGCGACGACCGGCAGCGCGAGCAGCAGCCCCATCTCGAACACGGTCGCGCCGAACGCGGCGAGCGTGCGCCAGCCGGGCGCGTGCAGCAGGTCGGCCGACACCGGCAGCGTCTGGAACGACGCGGCCAGCGCCGCGAACACCTGCAGGTGGCCGTCCACCGCGAGAAACGCGAGCATCGCGATCGCATTCAGGAAGCGGCCCATCGCCGGCGTCGCGCCGTTCGAATGCGGGTCGAAGAAGGTCGCGAAACCGAGCCCCATCGACAGGCCGATGAAGTCGCCGGCCGCCTCGACGGCCGCGAACACGATCTGCATCGTGAAGCCCATCGCAACGCCGATCAGGAACTGCGTGACGACGATCCAGATGCCCTGCGCGGAGAACACCGTGACGCCCGGCATCGCGCCGAGCGTCGGCGCGACGACCAGCGCCAGGAACGCGGCGATGCCGATCTTCACGCGCACCGGCACGGCCGCATGGCCGACCACGGGTGCCGTCGCGACGAGCGCGAGCATCCGCACGAACGGCCACAGGAAGGCCGTCAGCCAGCCGTTGAGCTGCGCGTAGGTAACCGAGAACATCGGGGGGGAACGAAAGCCGGACGCGCCGCTCAGCCGGCGCCGAGCGTCGCGACGTGCAGCAGCGTCTGCCGCAGGTAGTCGAGCATCGTCGTCAGCATCCACGGGCCGGCGATCACGAGCGTCGCGGCCACCGCGAGCAGCTTCGGGATGAACGACAGCGTCGATTCGTTGATCTGCGTCGCGGCCTGGAACAGGCTCACGACGAGGCCGACCGCGAGCGCGACCAGCAGCAGCGGGGCGGCCAGCAGCAGGCCGACCATCATCGCCTGGTGCGCCAGCGTCATCACCTGTTCGGGTGTCATCGTGCGCGTCCTCCGCTTACGTGAAGCTCTGCGCGAGCGAGCCGATCAGGAGCTGCCAGCCGTCGACCAGCACGAACAGCATCAGCTTGAACGGCAGCGACACGGTGGACGGCGACACCATCATCATCCCCATCGACATCAGCACGCTCGCGACGACCATGTCGATGATCAGGAACGGGATGAAGATCGTGAAGCCGATCTGGAAGCCGGTCTTCAGCTCGCTCGTGACGAACGCGGGCACCAGCAGCGACAGCGGCACGTCTTCCGGGCCCTGCATCGGCGCGGCCTTCGAGATCTTCGCGAACAGCGCGAGATCGGTCTCGCGGGTCTGCTTCAGCATGAAGGTCTTGAACGGCGCGACGCCGCGCTGCACGGCCTGCTCCATCGGCATCGAGCCGTCGGAAAACGGCTTGTAGCCGTCGGCGTACGCACGGTCGAGCACCGGTGACATCACGAAGAAGGTGAGGAACATCGCGAGGCCGACCAGCACCTGGTTCGGCGGCGTCGTCGCGGTGCCGAGCGCCTGGCGCAGCAGCGACAGCACGATGATGATGCGCGTGAAGCTCGTCATCATCAGCAGCATCGCCGGCAGGAACGACAGCATCGTGAGCAGCAGCATCGTCTGCACGCTCAGCGAATAGGTGGTGCCGCCGTTCGGGCCCGGGCTGGTGTTGAACGCGGGCAGGCCGGCCGCCTGCGCGCACGCGAGCGCCGGGGCGGCGCAGAGGATCAGCACGGGCGCGAAGCGCGCCGCGCGACGCAGGAATTCGTGTTTCATCGGAATGCGAGTACGGAAAGAGGGCGCGACGCCATGTCAGCGGTCCTTGCCGCGTCCGAAGCGCTTCGCGGCTTCGCCCGCGAGCGCGTCGCGAAACCGCGCGCCGAACGTGCCGGGCTGGCCGCCGCCGGTTGCGGTGCCGCCGGCGGGTGCCTCGGCCGTCGCGGTGGCCGCCGCCGAGCCGGCCGGCAGCGTATGCAGCAGCCGCACGTTGCCCGGCGCGACGCCGAGCACGAGCCAGGTGTCGCCGATCTCGACGATCGTCGCGCTTTCCTTCGCGCCGAGCGCGACGCTCGACACGACCTTCAGCGGGCCACCGCGCCGCGCGGGCTGGAACCCGAAGCGGCGCGCGAGCCACGCGCAGCCGAACACGAGGCCGATCACGACCGCGAGCCCGACGAGCGTCTGCAGCACCGCGCCGACGCCGAGCGACGGCACGGCCGAGCCGACCGTCACGCTCGATGCGATGGCGCCGGCGTTGTTCACCGCGTTCATGTCGGCGGCGCCGGCCGGCGCGCACGCAAGCGACGCGGCAACGGCAGCCGCCGCCGCGATCGCGAACAGGCGCGCGCGGCGGCCGGACGTCACGACTTTCATCGATTCAGCTTCCGGATCCGTTCGGCCGGCGTGATGATGTCGGTCAGCCGGATGCCGAACTTGTCGTTGACCACCACGACCTCGCCCTGCGCGATCAGGCAGCCGTTCACGAGCACGTCCATCGGCTCGCCGGCGAGGCCGTCGAGCTCGACGACCGACCCCTGCGCGAGCTGCAGCAGGTTGCGGATCGCGATCTTGGTGCGGCCGAGCTCCACGGTCATCTTGACCGGGATGTCGAGAATCATCTCGATGTCGTTGTGCGTCGAGCTGGCCGCGGCCTTCGACAGCGGCTGGAACACGCCGGCGCCGGTCGCGCCCGCCTGCACCGGCTGCTGGTTCTGCTCGGCGAGCGCGGCAGCCCAGTCGTCAATGCCCGAATCCTCTTCCGCGGCGGCGGGTGCTGCCTGCACGGCCGCGGCCGATTCCGCGAGGGCCGCGTCGGCGAGTGCCTGCGGGTCGAGTTCGGTCGTCGGGTTCAGCTCACTCATATCCACCTTCCTTCATCGTGTCGCCCGCGCTGATCATCTTCTGTACGCGCAACGCATATTGACCATTGAAAATGCCGTAGCCGCACTCCATCACCGGCACGCCGTCGACCTTCGCGGTGATCGTGTCCGCGATCTCCAGCGGCAGCACATCGCCCGCGCGCAGGTTCAGGATCTTCTCGAACGTCGACGGGATCTCGGCGAGATCCGCGCTCAGCTCGACCTCGGCCGACTGCACCTGCTGCGACAGCACGCGCACCCAGCGGCGGTCGACTTCGAGCGCCTCGCCCTGGATCGGCGACGCGAGCACGTCGCGGATCGGCTCGACCATCGAGTACGGCATGCAGATGTGCAGCGTGCCGCCCGTCGGCCCGAACTCGATCGAGAACTGCGTGACGATCACGATCTCGTTCGGCGTCGCGACGTTCGCGAACTGCGTGTGCATCTCCGAGCGCACGAATTCGAACTGCAGCGGCCGCACGCTCTTCCACGCGGTCGTGTAGTGCTCGAACACGAGGTTCAGCAGCTTGCCGATGATCCGCTGCTCGGTGGCCGTGAAGTCGCGGCCCTCGACGCGCGTGTGGAAACGCCCGTCGCCGCCGAACAGGTTGTCGACGACGAAGAACACGAGGTTCGGGTCGAACACGAACAGCGACGTGCCGCGCAGCGGCTTCACGTGCACCAGGTTCAGGTTCGTCGGGATCGGCAGGTTGCGGGTGAACTCGCTGTACTTCTGCACCTTCACCTGGCTCACGGAGATTTCCGCCGTGCGCCGCATGAAGTTGAAGATGCCGATCCGCAAGAGGCGCGCGAAGCGGTCGTTGATGATCTCGAGGCCGGGCATCCGGCCGCGGACGATCCGCTCCTGCGTCGCGATGTTGTAGGGGCGGACGCCCGACGTATCGCGCTGCTCGTCGATTGCGTCGGTTTCGCCCGTGACGCCCTTGAGGAGGGCATCGACCTCCTCCTGGGACATGAACTCCTGGTGGCCCATGCGCGCTCCTTTTCCGGCCGCGTTACTGGACGACGAATTCGGTGAACAGCACGTCGTCGACCTTCGCGCGCTGGTTGCCCGGCTGCGTCGGCTGTTCGATCAGCTCGCGCAGCTCCTTCGCGAGCGAACGCTTGCCGTCCGGCGTCGCGAGATCCTCGGGATGCTTGTTCGACAGCGCGAGCAGGATCCGGCTGCGGGTCTCCGGCATGCGCGCGGTCAGCTGCTCCTGTGCCTTCGGGTCGGTGAGCTTCAGCGACAGGCCGACGCGCAGGTAGTGCTGCACGCCGTCGTCCGACTGCAGGTTGACGGTCAGCGGGTCGAGCGGGAAGAACACCGGGGCTGCCAGCGGCGCCGGTTCGGCGGGCGCGCTCGCATGGCCGACGCCGGTCTTGCTCAGGAACACGTACATGCCGCCCGCGGCGGCGGCCGCTGCGCCCAGCGCGATGACGGCGATGAGCGCGATGCGCTTGAACTTGCCGGACGAGGCCGGCTTGTCGGCAGTCGGGTTTGCGGTCGTGGAGGCCATGTGAATGCGTGCGTGATGTCTCGTAGCATGCATTGTTCGGCATCCGGGCCGAGCCCGATGGGCGGAAAAGAGGGGGGAATTGCGGCTATCTCAGCCGATTGTCGGCCGGGTGTCGGCTCGATGCAGGGTACGAGCGGCGGGAAAACGGCGTCTGCGAGCGGTGAGGCGGGCGACCGGCGGGCATCCGGGCCTTCAGGCGGGAAGGGCGGGCGGCGGCACCCGCCCGCGCATCGTCAGATCGGCAGCAGCGACAGCAGCGGCGCGATCAGCACCATCGCCACGCCCGCGATCATCATCGTGAGGCTCGACACGACGCCTTCCTCGCTGCCGATCTCGCGCGCCTTCGCCGTGCCCACGCCGTGGGCGGCCGCGCCGAACAGCGCGCCGCGCGCGAGCCGCGTGCGCATCGGCACCAGCGCGAGCACGATCTCGCCGAGCAGCATCCCGCAGATGCCGGTCGCGATCACGAACAGCGCGGTGAGATCCTTCGGCGCATGGATCTTGTCGGAAACGGCGAGCGCGAACGGGGTCGACACCGAGCGCGTCATCAGCGAGCGCTGCAGCTCGGGCGACAGGTGCAGCAGCTTCGCGAGCAGCAGCGATCCGCACACGCCGGCACCGATCCCGACCGCGACGCCGACCGACAGCGACAGCCAGTGGCGGCGGATCAGGTCGCGATACTCGTAGATCGGCACCGCGAACGCGATCGTCGCCGGGCCGAGCAGCCACATCAGCCAGCGCGTGTCGCGGAAGTAGACCGAATACGGGATGCCGGTCAGCACGACGAGCAGCGCCAGCACGCCCGGCACGAACACGAGCGGCGAGAACAGCAGCGTCTTCCTGTATGCGTAGAGCCGCTTCGACACGAAATACAGGACGACCGTCAGCACGAAGCAGCCGACGGAGATCGCGGTATTCACGCGGTCGGCGGACAGGTTCGACAGCAGCGCAAGCATCGCAGGCTCCGGCTCAGTGGGCCGACGCGGTCGCGAGGCGCGCACGGCGGCGCTCGGCGAACACGCGCTGCGCGGCGAGCCGGCGCTCGAGCTTCGCGGCGAGGTCGACCGCCACCGCCACCGCGACCATCACGAACGCGGTGCCGGCGAGCATGACCAGCGCGATGCGCCAGCCGTCCTCGCGGAACAGCCCGCCATACTGGACGGCCGCGACAGCGGCCGGCACGAAGAACAGCAGCATGTCGGACAGGAGCCAGTTCGCGCCGTCCTTCACCCACGCGGGCGCGACCCGGCCCGAGAACAGCAGCGCGAGCAGCACCGCGAGGCCGACGACGCCGGACGGCACCGGCAGCCCGACCGCGCGCACGGCCCAGTCGACCGCCATCCACAGCACGCCGAGCGCGGTGGCCTGCAGCACGATCCGGCCCGTACGCGCAACGTTGCCCGCAGCGGCGGGGCGGGCGGCGGCAGTGGCGGTCGGCTTGGTCATGGCGGGCTCCATACAGATGTTGCGTTGATGGTGTGAGTATAGGGTTTCCCCTAACCATAAATAAAATGACTTGTCTCTATCCTTGTCATTCCAATTCGGAATTCAGCTTGGTTCGTTGCACCAACTTGGGGAGTCATCGATGGAATTGCGCGCGCTGCGGTACTTCGTCGAGGTGGTCCGTCAGCAGAGCTTCACGGCGGCCGCCGACCGGTTGTTCGTCACGCAGCCGACCATCAGCAAGATGGTGAAGGCGCTCGAGGACGAGATCGGCTCGCCGCTGTTGCTGCGCGACGGCCGGCAGATGGTGCTGACCGACGCGGGGCGGATCGTGTTCCAGCGCGGCCAGGACGTGCTCGCCGCGCAGGCGCAGCTGCAGTCGGAACTGAAGGATCTGGGCACGCTCGGGCGCGGCGAGCTGACGATCGGCATTCCGCCGCTCGGCGGGTCGCTGTTCACGCCGATCATCGCCGCGTACAAGCAGCGTTATCCGAACATCGAGCTGAAGCTGTTCGAGCAGGGCGCGCGGATGATCGAGGCCGCGCTGATGTCGGGCGAGCTCGAGCTCGGCGGGCTGCTGGAGCCGGTCGATCCGGCCACGTTCGAGCGACTGCCGATGGTGCGCGCGCCGCTGTGGCTGGTCGCGCCGCGCGAGTCGCGCTGGGAGGATCACACGGCCGTGCCGCTCGCCGATCTGGCGCGCGAGTCGTTCGTGTTCTACGCGGAAAGCCTCGCGCTGCACGACGCGGTGCTCGACGCGTGCCGGCAGGCCGGCTTCACGCCGTCGATCGTGAGCCGCAGCGGTCATTGGGATTTCATGGCCGCGCTGGTGCACGCGGGGGTCGGCATCGCGCTGTTGCCGGAGCCGTACTGCCGGCGGCTCGATGCGCGGCAGTTCACGTGCCGGCCGATCGTCGAGCCGGAGATCACCTGGGCGATCGCGCTCGGCTGGCTGAAGAAGGGTTACCTGTCGCACGCGGCGCGGGCGTGGCTCGACGTCGCGCGGGCGACGCTGCCGATCGCGTCGGGCGACGATCTGGCCTTCGGCGGGTTGCGGGCGAGGGAGTGAGGCGCGCGGCGCGGGCGGCGCAGCGATACGACGAACGGGCGGAGGCCGGCGCGGCCCGCCGCGCGTTCAATGCCCCATCGCCGGCCCCGCGCCTTTCCTCGGCTTCGTGATCCACACAAGCGCCGCGAGTGCGATGAACACGCCCGCCGACAGATGGAAGAAGTCGTTGGTCGCCATCATGAAGCCCTGCTGCGTGACGAGCTGGTTGAGCTGCGCGTTGGCCGTCTGCCCGACGATCCCGAGCTGCGCGAGCGCGCCCTGGTAGTCGGTCGTGCTCTGCGCGTAGATGCTCACCGATTCCGACAGCCGCGCGTGGTGATAGATCGCATCGTTCTCCCAGAACGTCGAGCTGGCCGCGGTGCCGATCGCGCCCGACAGCGTGCGCAGGAAGTTCGACAGCCCGGACGCGCTCGCGAGCCGCTCGTCGGAGATGCTCGACAGCGTGATCGTCGTCATCGGCACGAAGAAGCAGGCGACGCCGATCCCCTGCACGAGCCGCGGCAGGATCACGTGGTTGAACGGCACGTCGAGCGTGAACGTCGAATTCCAGACCGATACACCCGCGAACACGATGAACGCGAAGCTCGCGACCATCCGCAGGTCGAGCCGGTGCATGTTGCGCCCGATCAGCGGCGACAGCACCAGCGCGAGCAGCCCGACCGGCGCGGTCGCGAGGCCGGCCTTGCCGGCCGTGTAGCCCATCACCGTCTGCAGCCACAGCGGGAAGATCACGACCGAGCCGAAGAACGCCATGAAGCCGAACGAGATGATCAGCGCGCCGAGCGCGAAGTTGCGGTCCTTGAACAGCGACAGGTCGACCACCGGTTCCTTCTCGGTCGCCTCCCACACGAGCATGAACGCGAGCGACACGACCGCGATCAGCGCGAGCGCGACGATGAAGCTCGAGTTGAACCAGTCGCGGTCCTTGCCGAGGTCCAGCATCATCTGCAGGCACGATACGCCGATCACGAGCAGCGCGAGGCCGATCGCGTCGATCCGCTGCTTCGTCGTCTTCGTCTCGCGGCCGCGCAGCAGGAAGTATGCGCAGGCCGCCGAGAAGATCCCGATCGGCAGGTTGATGTAGAAGATCCACGGCCACGTGTAGTTGTCGCTGATCCAGCCGCCCAGCAACGGGCCGAAGATCGGCGCGACGATCACCGTCATCGCCCATAGCCCGAGCGCGAGCCCGCGCTTCGCGGGCGGATAGCTGCGCATCAGGATCGTCTGCGACAGCGGCACCATCGGCCCGGACACGAGGCCCTGCAGCAGCCGGAACGCGATCAGCGTCTCGAAGTTCTCCGCGAGGCCGCACAGCGCCGACGCGATCGTGAACGCGAGCACCGACAGCGTGAACAGGCGCACCTCGCCGACCCGCCGTGCGAGCCAGCCGGTCAGCGGCACCGCGATCGCGGACGCGACCGAATACGACGAGATCACCCACGTGCCTTCGCTCGTCGCGACGCCGAGGCTGCCCGAGATGGTCGGCACCGCGACGTTCGCGATCGACGTGTCGAGCACTTCCATGAAGGTGCCGAGCGCGAGCCCGACGGTGAGGAGCGCGAGCGCGCCGCCGGTGAGCGGCGCGGGTTGGGCGGCAGGTGGCGCGGCGGATGCCGTGGTGGCGGACATCGGAATCTCCTAGACGCGACGCGCGCAGCGCGCCGGCACAACACACGGGCGCACCCTATCGCGCGGCCCGGACGGGTGGAACGGGTGAGGGGAGAGATGGAGCACGTGCCTCGTCATCTTCTGCCCAGACAGAGAAATAAGCGAATGCTTAACCTAGACATCGGGCCTCCCGCGCTCAGCAATCCGGTTCGTCGGGCTTCGGGCAGCCGCCGTCGCCGGGCCCGTTGGCGATGAACCGCTGCAGCAGGCCGGTGAGCAGCGCGAGTTCGTCGGCCGAGAAACCGGCGAGCTGCGCGTTCAACGCGGTCGCGATCAGCGACGGCAGCGCGCGGGCCGCGTCGGCGCCGCGCTCGGTCAGCGTCAGCTCGATCACGCGGCGGTCCTGTTCGCTGCGCGAGCGCGCGACCAGGCCCTTGCGCTCGAGGCGGTCGAGCATCCGGGTCATCGAACCGCTGTCGTACGACATCTTGCGCGACAGCTCGAACGGCGTGCGCGCATAACCGCGCGACAGCAGCAGGATCACGCCGATCTGCTGCGCGGTGAGGTCGTACGGCTCGAGTGCGCGGTCCATTCGCTCGACGAGCGCCTGCCGGGCCTTGGTCAGGTAATAACCGAGGCTCGTTTCCAGTGCGATGGTGTCGGGATCGTAGAGGCCGCCGTTCATGCGAATTGCGCGCGCAGCAACAGTGCGTTTCAGGTCAAAACGCGCCCAGTATCTTGAAAAATGATTGCTTAGTCAATATTATTTCAGGCAACCAGTTACGACGTGCATGCCGCACTGCCGGAGACGATGTTCTGACCGCTCAGCCCGCGCTGCCGGGCACCCGAGGATGTTCGCAATGCTGTTCCTGAAAAATGCCGCCGGCGCGCTGCGCCGCAACCTGACCGATACCGCTCATCATGTGTTCTCCGGGCCGCACCGCGGCTGGAAGATCGCGCTGTACGTGACGATGCTGGTGGTGCCGGGCGGGTCGCTCGCGGCGCTCGGGTTTGCCTGGTTCGATCACCGCCGGCAGCGCAACGCGAAGGGCGCCGCCCGCCGCACGAGCCGGCCGGCGGCCACGGAGCCGTCGACATGGCGGTCCGCCGCCGATCCCGTCCCGGTGCCCGCGCGCTGTCACTGACACCGCCGGCTCCCGTCATCCCGACCGAATGCCGGCCGCACCCCGCGGCCCGGCTTCGTCTGCGCCGCATTCGTCGCCTGCCTCGAGCGCAAGCGATCCGTAATGACCGGTAAACCGGCCGGCCGCGCCGGTAACACATTCGTGCCGCCGCGCACCGTACCCTTAGGGCTGCGCGGCTTTCCCGCCGTCAGTTACCATTTGTCCGCCAGCGGCACGACGACCGCATCGCGCGACGCCGCTCGCCGGCCGCAGCATCCCGACAGGAAAACCACCATGCCGTACGCTCCCCTCCCGCGCGCCCTTCGCCCGCTGAGCGCCGCCGTCGCCGTCGCGACGGCCGTGCTGCTCGCCGGCTGCGCCGTCGGGCCCGACTATCACCGGCCCGACACGTCGATCCCCGCCGCCTTCAAGGAAGCGCCGGCCGGCTGGAAAGTCGCGCAGCCCGCCGACCGCGCCGACCGCGGTCCGTGGTGGAGCGTCTACAACGACCCGCAGCTCGACGCGCTGGTCGGCAAGCTCAACGCATCGAACCAGACCATCGCGCAATCGGCCGCCGCGTACCGGCAGGCCCGCGCGCTCGTCGCCGAAGCGCGTGCCGCGTACTTCCCGACCGTCGGGCTGACCGCCTCGGGCTCGCGCTCCCGGACGGGGCGTACGTCGTCTTCGTCGAGCTTCGGCAGCAGTTCGTCGATCAGCAACAGCTACAGCGTCGGCCTCGACGCGAGCTGGGAACCCGACCTGTGGGGCAAGGTGAGCCGCACCGTCAGCGCGCAGCGCGCCGGCGAAGCGGCCGCCGCGGCCGATCTCGCGAACGCGCGGCTCTCGCAGCAGGCGCTGCTCGCGCAGACCTACTTCCAGCTGCGCACGTCCGACGCGCTGCAGAAGCTGCTCGACGACACCGTGAAGTCGTACGGCGAATCGCTGAAGCTCACGCAGAACCAGTACGCGCAGGGCGTCGCCGCGCGCGCGGACGTGATCCAGGCGCAGACGCAGCTGCAGAGCGCGCAGGCCGCGTCGATCGACAACGGCGTCGCGCGCGCGCAGTACGAGCATGCGATCGCGACACTGATCGGCGAACCGGCATCGACGTTCTCGCTGGCGCCGAACCCGCTCGCGGCGGAGCCGCCGATCACGCCGGTCGACGTGCCGTCCGCGCTGCTCGAGCGCCGGCCCGACATCGCGGCGGCCGAGCGCCGCGCGGCGGCCGCGAACGAGCAGATCGGCGTCGCGATCGCCGCGTTCTTCCCGACGCTCACCCTGTCGGCCACCGGCGGCTTCCAGAGCTCGGTGTGGTCGCAACTGTTCACGCTGCCCGCGCGGTTCTGGACGGTCGGCCCGCAGCTCGCGGCGACGCTGTTCGACGCCGGCCTGCGCGCCGCGCAAACGGATGCCGCGCGCGCGACCTACGACCAGGACGTCGCCGCGTACCGCCTCGCGGTGCTCACGGCGTTCCAGGACGTCGAGGACAACCTCGCGTCGCAGCGCATCCTCGCTCAGGAAGTCGACGTGCAGCGGCAGGCCGTCGACAGCGCCCAGCACGCGCTCGCGATCGTCACGAACCAGTACAAGGCCGGCACGGTCGCCTACCTGAACGTGCTGACCGCGCAGACCACCGCGTTCACCGCGCAGCAGAAGCTCGCGACGATCGCAGGCCAGCGGATGGTGTCGTCGGTCGGGCTCGTGAAGGCGCTCGGCGGCGGCTGGGATGCGTCGGACATCGCACGCGAAACGGGCGACATGGCGGCGCCGGCGCCGGCATCCGGTGCGGCGGCGCCGGCCGCGACCGCACCGTCGGCCGCCGTGCCGCTCGCGCAGAAGTAAGACGGAAAGGAGAGGGTGGCGCGCGCGTCAGCGCGTCGCGTCGCCGAAGATCAGCGACACTTCGTTGTTGCCGATCGGATGGCCGAGCAGGTTCAGCAGCCCCGCGAGGTTCGCCTGCTGCTCGGGCGCCGCATGCGCGGTGCCGCGAAACGAACCCTGGCCGGGGCCGAAGCTGCCGTGTCCGTCGAGGAACAGCGGGCCCTGCGTCGTCGACAGGTCGAGATCGGCGCCCGAGCCCTTCGCCTGCAGCACTGCGCGATACGACCCGAGCGGCTTCACGCGCGACACGCGCGAACTCATCGAATCGATCGTCACCGTCAGCTGGCCGAACGCGCTGTTGCCGATCATCCGCCAGTCGGTCCAGCCGAGCCGCACGTCGCCCTGCAGGTCGAGCGTGTTGAACGGCGTGCCGAGCCCGGCAAGCAGCGACGCGGGCACGGCCATCGTGCCCGCCGACAGCACGGCGCCGCGCCACGTCGCGTCGAGCGTGACGGCGTCGGGCATCGCCTCGGTCTGCCGCATGCGCATCCGCACGCGCCCGCTCAGGAGCGGCCAGAAGCCCGTGGTCCATTCGACCCGCCCCGGCAGCAGCGTTGCCGCGCTCTGGTCCGCGCCCGGTGCGAGCATCAGCGTGCCCGACCCGTGCCACAGCGATCCGTCCGGATCGACGAGGTTCACGTGGCCGCCGCTCGCGCGCGCGAACTGCGGCGCGATCCACGCGGCCGGCGCGAGCGCGACGAGCGTCAGCGCCGTCGCGAACCCGCCTGCCACCACCCACGGCAATGCGGCGGCGAGCCGCCTGATCCCTGGCCTCATCGGCCGACCGTCGCTGGTTTCATCCACTGCGTCATTTCTGCGTCGAGGGTTGCATCACGGCCGTCAGGTCGACCTGGCCGTCTTCCTTCAGTCCGGTCACGTGCGCTTCGCCGACCTGCACCTTGAACTGCCGGCGCGCGTCGTCGAGCCACTGCGTCCACACCGGAAACGAGGCGTTCTTCATCTGGATCTGCACACCGTTGCCGACGACCTGCACCTGCGCGCCCTGCAGCCCGTGATCGGACAGCGACGCGGTGAGCGCGTCCTTCAGCGCAAGACCGGTCGGCGCGACGCCTTGCGCGGCGGCCGTCAACGACTTCGCCTCGTTGGCCTGCGCGGTCATCTGCGCGAGTTCCTGGCGCATCGTCGGGAGCTCGCGCCGGATCCGCGCGCGGCCTTCCTCCGCGGGCGACCACAGCACCGAATACGCGATCGCGACGGCCAGCACGGCGCCGCCCCAGCCGAGCAGCGTCCGCTCGCGCGGCGTGCGCTCGCCCCAGAACTGGGCCAGCGTCTGGGTCAGTTGTTCCGTCTTCATGAGCGGCTCCGGATCGTCCATTTGCCGGTGCTGCTGTCGACTTCGCCGGCCAGCCCGTTGCGCGCGAGACGCTGCGGGAAATCGGGGTCGACCTTGACCTCCGGCTTGAAGCCGACGTCGAGCCGCCGGTCGTGATAATCGAGCGACGCGATACCGTTCAGCGGCAGCGCGCCCATCGAACGCGACAGCCCGCTCGACAGCGCGAGGAAATCGTTCGGCGACAGCTCGCCCGCCGCGAGGCGCAGCTGGTCGAGCTGACGCTGCATCTGCGCGGGCGGATCGAGCACCGTCGTCGTCTTGGGGAAGGCAGACAGCAGCGTCTCGGTGATCTGCGCGGACAGCGCGTCGCGCTCGCGCGACAGCTTCCACCAGTGCAGGTTCATCCCGATCACCGCGACGCCGAGCGTGGCCGCGGCGAGTGCGATCGGCACGCGCAGGCGCTTCAGCGTCGCGCGGTCGAAGCGCCACGGCTGCGATTCGAATTCGAACTGGCACAGATCGAAGCGCTCGGTCAGCGCACGCCGCGCGAACGCATCGAACGGCAGCGGTTGCGCGCCCGGCAGCAGCGGGCCGTCGGCGCGTCCGACCGACGCGAGGCGCGGCTCCGCGCCCGGTTCGCCGAGTTCGTACAGTTCGACGTCGCCGCCGCCCGCGAGCGCGGCGAGCGTGCCGGCCGCGCGCGACGCAGGCGCCGCGAACCCTTCGCCGAGCGCGCCGCGCGCGACCGCGAACTCGAGACGCGGCGCACCGGCCGCGGCCGGCTGCGCGCCGGCTTCCACGAGCACCGGCTCGATCGCCGTCGTGAGGCCGAGCACCGCGGCGACC
The DNA here is from genome assembly GCF_003853805.1 of Burkholderia sp. Bp8994. NCBI lineage: Bacteria > Pseudomonadati > Pseudomonadota > Betaproteobacteria > Burkholderiales > Burkholderiaceae > Burkholderia > Burkholderia sp. Bp8994. The sequence goes on along the minus strand of NZ_QTQH01000010.1, from coordinate 207,233 downwards.
GCGGTCGGGCGCGCAGGCGGCTCGACCGCATCCGTGAGCGCGTCGGCTTGGGTGGCCTCACCGTCGGCATGCGCATCCGGTGCAGCTTCCGACGCCGGCGCGCGCGGCGCGGGCAGGCAGCGCGTCGCGGGCACCGCGCTCAGGTGCCGGTGGCCGGCCGCGGTGAACGCATCGCAGATCGCGCGGAACCACGCGCGGTCGACGACGGCCAGCACGCGACGGCCGTCGGGCAGCGCGACCGGATCGAGCGCGACATGGCAGCCGAGCGGATCCTGGATCAGCTGATCCTCGACGATGTTCGGCAGCGCCTGGCGCAGCTTCGGCCCCTTGAGCGGCGGCACGGTCGCGGCCAGCAGCAGCACGTCGCGCGCGGCGACGATCAGCACCGTCGCGTTCGCGCGCGGCAGCAGCGCGAGCGCGGCGCGGCCCGCGCGCTGCACCTGGCCGGCCTTGTCCACGAGCGTGAACGGCAGCTCGGGCCACTGCCATTCCTGCAACGGCACGGCCGGCTCGCGCGGCGGCAAAGAAACAATCAGCGTGCTCAAGAGCTCCTCTCCCGGATGGCGTCGTTATAGCTGGTCGCGGATGCGCACGACCCGCGTCGAGTGCGTGGTCGGATCACGATACACGAGCGAGGTGCGATCGACCTCCGCGCGATCGTGCTGAATCCGGCCATGCACGATGAAGTAACTGGAATTGACGTCGACGAGGCTCGAGTCGATCGTCACGTTCGGCGCGCCGGCACCGCGCAGCGCGAGCTGCACGTCGCCGACGTTGCGGAAAAACACGGTCTCGCGCCGCGCGACGAGCGCCTGCGCGGACGACACGCTCATCCCCGGCATCAGCGCCGCGATCACCTCGGCCGGCGCGGTGTTCATGTTCACCGGCGTCGTGGTCGGCAGCACGGTGACGAACGGGCGCAGCCGCGCGACCATTTCGGGCGTGACGCCGTCGACGTCGAGCAGGCTGTCGACGCCGGTCATCACGAGCGGCGCGGGCCCGCGGTCGCTGTCGGACATCCCCGGCTCGTCGGTGAAGTTGCCGGCCGTGTCGCCGCCGGGCACCGGCGCGGTCGCGGCCGTTCCGGCGCCGGGCAGCGTCGGCGTCTGGAAACGCGTCGCCGAGTGCATCAGGCCCGCGCGCATCTGCAGCGCGATGCGCTTCGCGAGCGCGCCGTCGTAGCCGAGGGTCGTCAACAGCCGCTGGAACGCCTTGAGCTGCATCGCGTTGAGCTGCAGCACGCCGGGCGCCGGCGACGACACGAGGTTGCGCAGGTTGTACTTGGCCTGCGCGTCCTCGATCGATCCGGAGATGTAGGTGTCTTCGCCGCCGTTGTCGTTCGGCGCGCCGATCCGGCCGAGGAAATCCGACAGCTTCGTCTTCGCGATCGGCACGGCCCAGATCCCGCCGAGATAGGTGATGCCGGGCGCCGTGTCGCCCTCGGAGCGCAGGATCATGCGCGTCCAGTCGAGCGCGCCGCGCGCGACCCACTGCGCCTGCGCGATCACGCGCTGGTTCTCGATGCGGCGAATCTGCACCTGCTGGCGCCACAGCATCCCCGACACGAGGATCGCCGACAGCGCGACGACGAGCAGCGCGGTGATGATCGCCGCGCCGCGCTCGCGGCGGCCGCGTGCGGCGCCACGCGCGGCGAACCGGGTACGGTGAGGGCGCGCACGCATCGTCATTCCCCGACGAGGAAGATGCGCGTGACGGGCACGCGCAGCGAGGTCGCGCCGATGCTGACCTGCAGCCCCGTCACCGCGCGCGCCGGCGGCGCGTTGCCGATCTGCGGCACCTTCAGCGCATCGTTGTTCTGCGCGAGCGCGTCGTTGGCCGTCTGCAGGTTGGTGGTCCAGCCGACGCGCGGCACGTACAGCTTCGCGTCGATCGCACCGACGCCGCCCATCAGCGCGACCCAGCTCCAGCCGTCAACGCTGCTGTCCTTCAGCACGTCGCGCAGGCGGTTCGCGTCGTCGAGCGGCGGCGATGCATAGCGCACGACGCGCCCGCCGGCGATCCGGTAGCGGACCACCTGCAGCCGCGGCGCGGCGCCCGGCACGTCGAGCTCGCGGACGATTTGCAGCGTGTTGCCGGCGACGCCGATCGCCGGCTGGCCGGCTTCGTCGTCGGTCGCGGCGAGCCGCGCGTCGATGCGCATCTGGTCGAACATCTGCGCGAACACGCGCTCGTCTTCCATCGCGGCCGCGACCTTGTCACGGCCGCGCATGATCTGGTCGAGCCCGCGCCACGACAGGATCGCGACCACCGCGAGGATCGCGATCGCGATCATCAGTTCGATCAGCGTGAAGCCGCGCACGCGGCGCGAGCCGGCGGCGCGCAGCGGCCGGCGCGGCATCGGCGCGTCAGAGCGGACGGCTGGTTTCATTCGCGACCACCGTCACCATTTGCGCGAGCACGCCGGCGCGCCCCGGCATGCTCACCGACATCTGCACGCGCCGGAACACTGGGTTCGGCGTCGTGCTCACGCGCTGCGTGCAGACCAGCTGCAGGTTGCCCTGCGAACAGTCGAAGCTCTGTTCGCCGACCTCCGGCCACGCATGCGTGAGGCGCAGTTGCGCGAGCGCGTTGTCGGCACTCCAGCCGGCGAGCAGCCGGCGGTGGAGATCGGATGCATTGGTCGCCATCGTGCCGACCGCGCGGATCGACGCGGCGAGCGCGACCGCGATGATCGCGAGCGCGACCAGCACCTCGATCATCGTGAAGCCGCGCGCCCCGACGAGGCCGGCCGCAGGCCGGTCTCCGGAGGAAGTACGCCTGGGGTGCCCCGAAGGGAGCCCCCTTGGGGGGCGGGAAGCGGCCGGAAAGGGCAGGCGACGACGCATCGTCATTGCACCTCGTAGCGGCCGTTGCCGGTGCCGACGATCGTCGCGCTGCCCACCGCCGAATGCAGCGTCACGCGCACCGGCGTGTCGATGCTTTCCGTGCCGAACACGACGCGGCTCGCGCGCGTGTCCGAACCGGGATAGTCGATATCGGCGCCCGTGACGCCGCCGTCCCAGTCGCGCGGGCGCAGCACGTCGTCGCGCAGCGTGTGCCAGCCGTCGGGCGAGCTCACGTCGAAGCGGAAACCGTGCGCGGTCGGCTGCCACGCGACCGGGCGCGCGCGCACCTGTGCTTCGTCGCCGGCCGTCTCGAACAGCAGCGCGATGCGCTGCGCTTCCTCGCGCAGGTCGGTGCGCGGATTGCGCGTCAGCGACAGCGACGCGAGCGACACCAGCAGGCCCGCGATCACGAGCACGACCAGCATCTCGAGCAGCGTGAAGCCGCGTGCGCGTGCCACGGTCACGGCCGCGCCGCGCCGCACGCGGCCGTCGCGGCGAGCGCGAGCGGAGCGCAAGGGCGTGCGAGGGGCGGGCATGGAGTGAAGAACGGGGAGAACGTCGGGACGGTCAGCGCAGGCTTACTGCCACGAACCGATGTCGGAGTCGTTGCTCTCGCCGCCTTCCTTGCCGTCGGCGCCGTAGCTGAACACGTCGATCTCGCCGTGCACGCCCGGGTTCAGGTACTTGTACCCGTTGCCCCACGGATCGTTCGGCAGGCGCTCGAGATAGCCGCCGTCCTTCCAGTTGTTCGGGATCGGATCGGTGGTCGGCTTCTGGATCAGCGCGTTCAGGCCCTGTTCCTGGGTCGGATAGCGGCCGTTGTCGAGCCGGTACAGCTTGAGCGCCTGCATGATCGTGCCGATGTCCTGCTTCGCGGCGATACGGCGCGCCTCGTCGGGACGGCTCATGATCTTCGGCACGATCAGTGCCGCCAGGATCCCGAGGATCGCGACCACCACCATGATCTCGATCAGCGTGAAACCGCGCTGACGGCGCACGGCCGCATTACGGCGAGTGATCCACGTTTGCATGACTGACTACCTCTTCCAAAAAATGTCGTCGATTAAGTGACGCACCCGGCGCATTCCGGACGTTTGCCTGACGGCCAGCTTCCGTTTCCCCCGGGCGCGGAGCACGCATTGTAAGGCGCGCACTGCCGAGGGCTTTCACCCAACGCAAATTTCATATACATCCGTACAATAGCGCGCATGAACGCGCTCTCGATCCGGATCCTCTCCCTAGCCCTCTTCGCGGGTTTGTGCGCGACGGCCACCTACTGGGTCGTCACGCTGTCGGCCCGCGAAGCGCCGCTGCCCGCCGCCGCCGCGCGGTTGCCGATCCGCACCGAGGACGCCGCCGCGCTCTTCGGCGGCCAGCTCGACAAGAATCCCGTGCAGGACATCCACCTGTTCGGCATTCTCGCGCTCGATCATGGCGGCGCCGCGATCGTCGGCATCGGCGGCGAGCCGCCGCGCGCCGTGTCGCTCGGCGCGGAGCTCGCGCCCGGCGCGAAGCTCGCCGAAGTGCGCAACCGCTCGATCATCGTCGACCGCAACGGCGCGCGCGCCGAAGTCCAGCTCCCCGCGAACACGCCGTCGCCCGCGATCTACATGCGTTGAACGGCGGTGGCCTGACCGGCGGTCAGGCCGTCACTGCACCATGTTGTTCAGCTCGATGATCGGCAGCATCACGGCCAGCACGATCACGAGCACGATCCCGCCCATCGCCAGGATCAAGAGCGGCTCGAGCAGGCTCGTCAGGAACATCGTGCGGCGTTCGAGCTCGCGTGCCTCACCTTCCGCCGCGCGATCCAGCATCGTCGTCACGTCGCCCGTCGCCTCGCCGGAGCGGATCAGGTGCACGAGCACCGGCGGAAACGTCTTCACGTTGTTCAGCGCGCGCGACAGCGCGGAGCCTTCGCGCACGCGCACGATCGCGTCGTCGATGTTCGCGCGCATCGCGCGGTTCGACAGCGTCTCGCCGGCCGCCTGCAGCGCGCGCAGGATCGGCACGCCGGCCGCGGTCAGGATGCCGAGCGTGCTCGCGAAGCGCACCGTGTTGTAGCCCCGCACGAGCTTGCCCGCGAGCGGCGCGGTCAGCACCCAGCGGTCGAACGCGAGCCTGGGCCCGTCGCGCGACAGCGTCGCCTTCACGACCCACACGACGAGCGCGGCCGCGATCAGGATCGCCCACCACCAGTGCCGCACGAAATCCGACAGCGCCATCATCACGACCGTGAGGATCGGCAACTGCTGCTTCGTGCTCGCGAACACGTTGACGACCTGCGGCACGACGTAGCTCAGCAGGAACGTGACGATGCCGAAAGCGATCAGCGTGACGATCCCCGGATACGTAAACGCGAGCAGGATCTTCTGCTTCAGCGCGTTGCTCTGTTCGATGTAGTCGGCCAGGCGCGACAGCACGATGCCGAGCTTGCCGGTGTGCTCGCCCGCCGCGACGAGCGCGCGATAGATTTCCGGGAAGTCGCGCGGATGCTGGCCCAGCGCATTCGCGAGCGAGTGGCCGCCGAGCACCTCCGCGCGGATCGAGGCCATCAGTTCGCGGATGTAGTCGCGCTCGGCCTGCTCGGTGAGCACGCCGAGCGCCTCGTCGAGCGGCAGCCCCGCGATCAGCAGGCTCGCGAGCTGGCGCGTGAGGATCGCCTGCTCGCGCTGCGACAGCTTGCGGCCGAACGCGAGGCGCTGCGAGCGCGCACCGCGGCTCGCGCTGGCGGCCGGCTCGACCACCAGCGGCGTGAGCCCCTGCGTGCGCAGCTGGCCGCGCGCGGCGCGCGCGCTGTCGGCATCGATCACGCCCTTCTGCGCGCGCCCGGCCGAATCGATTGCTTCGAAACGGAATGCCGACATCGCGCTATGCGCCTCCCGTCACGCGCAGCACTTCCTCGAGCGACGTCGCACCGGCCGCGAGCCAGCGCTCGGCGTCGTCGCGCAGCGTGCGCATCCCTTCCGCGCGGCCCGCGGCGAGAATCTCCGCATCGGCCGCGTTGCGGTGGATCAGCGTACGGATCGAATCGTCGACCACCAGCAGTTCGTATACGCCGCGCCGGCCCGTGTAGCCCGAATGCCCGCACTTGTCGCAGCCGACCGGATGCCACACGGTGCGGCCTTCCTCCTGCCGCTCTTCCTTGCAGACCGGGCACAGCTGCCGCACCAGGCGCTGCGCGAGCACGCCGAGCAGCGACGACGCGAGCAGGTACGGCTCGACGCCCATGTCGGTCAGGCGCGTGACGGCGGACGCCGCATCGTTGGTGTGCAGCGTCGCGAGCACGAGGTGGCCCGTGAGCGACGCCTGCACCGCGATCTGCGCGGTTTCGAGGTCGCGGATTTCGCCGATCATGATCACGTCCGGGTCCTGGCGCAGGATCGAACGCAGCGCGCGGGCGAAGGTCATCCCGATCCGCTCGTTCACCTGCGTCTGGCCGATGCCGGACAGGTCGTATTCGATCGGATCCTCGACGGTCATGATGTTGGTCGTCGCCGTTTCGAGCCGCGACATCGACGCATACAGCGTCGTCGTCTTGCCCGAACCGGTCGGGCCCGTCACCAGCACGATCCCGTGCGGGCGGGCGATCAGCTTGTCGAACTGGACGAGCGTGTCGCGGCCCATCCCGAGCGCTTCGAGGTTCAGGCGCTGCGCATCCTTTTCCAGCAGACGCAGCACCGCGCGCTCGCCGTGCCCGGTCGGCAGCGTCGACACGCGCACGTCGACCGGCCGGCCGCCGACGCGCAGCGTGATGCGGCCGTCCTGCGGCAGGCGTTTCTCGGCGATGTCGAGCTGCGCCATGATCTTGATCCGCGAGATCAGCGCGCCGTGCAGCGCCTTCTTCGGGCGCACGACGTCGCGCAGCGTGCCGTCGACGCGAAAGCGCACGACCGATGCATTCTCGAACGGCTCGATGTGGATGTCCGATGCCTGTTCGCGCGCCGCTTGCGTGAGCAGCGCGTTGATCATCCGGATGATCGGCGCGTCGTCCTCCGATTCGAGCAGATCCTCGACTTCGGGGATGTCCTGCATCAGCCGCGACAGGTCGACTTCGCCTTCGACCTCGCCGACGATCTGCGCCGCGCTGCCGTCCTGGCGCGCGTAGGCCTGGTTGATCGCCTGCGCAAGTTCGTCGGCCGGCACGCGATGCACGGAGATCGAGCCGAAGTTGCGCGCGATTTCGGCGAGCGCCGCATCGTTCGTGCGTTCGCTGATCCACACCTCGAGCGTGTCGTCGAGCTGGTGCGCGATCAGCACCTGGCCGCTCTTCGCAAAGCCGTACGGCAACAGGCGCGCGGCGAGCGGCGACGGCGGCTGCCGTTCGCCCGGCGCGCCGTCGTGGGCGGAGGACGCGAGCACGTCGGTCACTGCGAGGCTCCCGACGGCACCGTCAGCGGCTGTTGCTGCATCTGCTGCTGCGGCACGGCTTGCGGCTGGACGGCCGGTTGCGCCTGCTGCGCCGGCTGCGGGCCCTGCTGCTGGCGGCGAATCTTCGTCAGGTCGAACAGGTTCAGTGCCGAGCCGCCTTCGCTCGGGCCGAGCGGCATCGGCGGAACGGTCGGATCGTCCTTGTCACGCATGACGTTGTTGTCAGACTTATACGAGCCCGTGACGCCCTGGATATAGTCGTAGCGGTTCGCCGACACCGCCTGCGCGGTCTGCCGGTCGGTGATGATCACCGGGCGCAGGAACACCATCAGGTTGGTCTTCTGTCGGTTCTTCGATTCCGAGCGGAACAGCTGGCCGATCCACGGGATGTCGCCCAGCAGCGGCACCTTGCTGTTCGACACGTTGTAGTTGTCCTGCATCAGGCCGCCGAGCACGATGATTTCGCCGTTGTCCGCCAGGATCGTCGACTGGATCGAGCGCTTGGTGAACGTCGGGCCGGTCGTGGCGGTCAACGTGCTGGTGACGACCGCCGAATCCTCGGTGTAGAGCTGCAGCTTCAGGATGCCGCCGTCGGTGATCTGCGGCTTCACGTGCAGCGTGAGGCCGACATCGCGGCGATCGTAGGTATTGAATGCGTTGTTCGTGTTGCCGCTCGTCAGGTTCGAATACGACCCCGTCGGAATCGGCACGTTCTGGCCGACGACGATCTTCGCCTCTTCGTTGTCGAGCGTGATGAGGTTCGGCGTCGACAGCACGTTCGCGTCGCTCACGCCCGCGAAATAATTCAGCAGCGCGCCAAGGCCCTGCACGCCGAACATGTTGTGCAGCCAGCCGACGTTCAGGCCCGGCAGGAGCGTCTGCCCCAGCGCGCCGAGCCCCGCCGTACCACCGGCGGCAACCGCGCCCGACACCCCGAGGATGTTGCCGCTGGGCGTACCGGGGGCGCTGAAGTTCGTGCCGCCGAGAAACTGGCCCTGGGCGATCTGCCACTGGATGCCGAGGTTGCCGGACGTATTCGAGTTCAGCTCGACGATCAGCGCTTCGATATAGACCTGCGCGCGCCGTGCGTCGAGCTGGTCGATCACCGAGCGCAGGTTGCGGTAAACGGGATCGGACGCGGTGATGATCAGCGAGTTGGTGGCCGCGTCGGCCTGGATCATCCCGCCCGGCTGGTTGTCGTCGCCGCTCTTGTCCTTGTCGCCGCCGAGCAGGCCGCCCGTGCCGAGACCGCCGCCGCTGGACGAACCACCGCCGTACGACGACGAAGACGAACCGCCGAGGCCGCCCGACGGCAGCGGCGGGGTGCCCGACGTGCCGGTCGAGAAGTTGCCGCTCTGCGACGAGCCGCCGCCCTGGTTGAAGCTGTTCGCGTCGTTGGACGACGCCGACGAACCGCTGTCGCTGCTGCTCTTGCCGAGCATCCCGCGCAGCGTCTTCGCGAGCTTCACCGCGTCGGCGTTGCGCAGCGGCACGACGTGCATGTTGCCGGGCACCGCGCTCGGCGCGTCGAGCTGCTGCACGAGGCGCTTCGCGGCCGCGAGGCGCGACGCGCTCGACGCGCGCAGCATCAGCGAGTTGGTGCGCGGGTCGGCGGTGACCGACACCTTCAGCGTCGCGTCGCTGTTGCCGATCGCGCCCGGGTCGAGCATCTTCTGCAGCTGCGCGGCGAGGTCGATCGCGTTCGCGTTGCGCAGCGGCACGACCTGGACCTGCGCGCCCGCGGCGCTGTCGACGCCCGAGATGATCTGCGCGATGCGGCGCACGTTGTCCGCGTAGTCGGTGACGACGATCGTATTGTTCGCCGGGTAGGCGGTGACCGTGTTGTTCGGCGAGATCAGCGGCCGCAGCACCGGCAGCAGGTTGTTCGCCGATTCGTTGCGCAGCTCGAACACCTGCGTGATGACCTGGTCGCCGCGGGCCTGCGGCGCATTGCCGACATAGGTCGGCACGCCCTGCAGCTTCGCGTCGGCTTCCGGCACGACCTTCAGCACCCCGTGATCCTGCACGAGCGCGAAGCCCTGCATGCGCAGCGCCGACTGCAGCGTCTTCAGCGCCTGGTCTTCCGGCACCGGCCGTTCGGCCACTAAATTGAGCTGCCCCTTCACGCGGGGGTCGACGATGATGGTCTTGCCGGTTGCGGCACCGATCGCCTTGGCGACCTGGTCGATGTCCGCATTCACGAAATTGAGCGTGACCTGAGCGTAGGCGGCCTGCGAGACGATGATGCCGGCGACGATCAGGGTCGTCGCGATGCGCCGCATAACGAAGCGATTTCTTGTCATGGATGAATGGGTCGATGCCGGCTCAGGCCACTTCCGGCGGTAGTGCTGGGATCCAGGTCCGAAAGAGGCGACATTAGCAGCTTTTCATGTCCGGAATATCACATTGAGCCGAGGACTGTCTCACATACGACATGTATCCGGCGCGCCGTATGCAATATGTAAGATTTCGGCGCCGCCCCGGCATGCCGTCCGTCGCCGTCGTTTTTGCGATGAATCGACACGAAAATGCGGTATAAACGGGCAGCCGTCGTTCGCATGTCGCCACGTGACGGACTCTCGGTATGATACGGGCGGCACGTTTCCAGTCGCACGAATAACGGACACGGGTTTTCCCGATCCTTGCGCCCATTCCTTTCGTTTTCCGCACCATGAACAGACGGTTCGCTTCGATCGCGTTGATCGCCGCCGGCGTGTGGTTCGCCTGCGGAAGCGCACGCGCGGATTGTTTCGACGAGGCCGCCCGCTACCAGAAGGTCAATCCGCTGATCCTGCGCGCGATCGCGTGGCAGGAGTCGCACAACCGGCCCGACGCGCTGAACAAGAATACGAACGGCTCGGTCGACTACGGCCTGATGCAGATCAATTCGATCCACCTGCCGGCGCTGTCGCGCTACGGCATCGGCCGCGACACGCTGATGCAGCCGTGCAAGAACGTCTACATCGCCGCGTGGCACCTGCGCCAGAAGATGAATCGCTACGGCAACACATGGCAGGCCGTCGGCGCCTATCATTCGGAAACGCCGTCGCTGCGCGACAAGTATGCGCGGCAGATCGCCGGGATCCTGACGCAGTGGAAGCTGATGCCGCCCGAGCAGTGACGCCGCGCCGCGGCGCTTGCCGACGCCGTGCCGCTCGGCCGGCGCGCGTTTGATGCACAATGCGGATCTCACGCCGCGGTTTCGACCGGCCCGGGCGACCGGCTCCGGGCCGATCGCGCCCCGTCAGGGCGCCGCGGCCGCTTTTCCCTTTTTTCCGTTGGTGCAAATCGTTATGAATCCGGCAATGAACCAGCCGTTGCCCGTCACCGTGCTGTCCGGTTTCCTCGGCGCCGGCAAGACCACGCTGCTCAATCACATCCTCGCGAACCGCGCAGGCCTGAAAGTCGCCGTGATCGTCAACGATCTCGCGGCGGTCAACATCGATGCGTCGCTCGTACGCGATGCGCAGGCGCTGTCGCATGTCGAGGAACGCCTGGTCGAGATGTCGAACGGCTGCATCTGCTGCACGCTGCGCGACGACCTGCTCGTCGAGATCCGCAATCTCGCGGCGGATGGCCGCTTCGACGCGATCGTGATCGAATCGACCGGCATCGCGGAGCCGATGCCGATCGCCGAAACCTTCACGTTCGTCGACGACGACGGCGCATCGCTGTCGAACGTCGCGCGGCTCGACACGCTCGTCACCGTGGTCGACGCCTACAATTTCCTGCGCGACTACGGTTCCGACGACGCGCTCGCGACGCGCGGCATCGCCGCATCGGACGAAGACGATCGCACGCTCGTCGAGCTGCTGATCGAGCAGATCGAGTTCTGCGACGTGCTCGTGATCAACAAGACCGACCTCGTCGGCGCGGAAGAACTCGCGCGCCTGCAGCACATCCTCGCGCGGCTCAACCCGCGCGCGCACCAGGTCGTGTCGACGTTCGGCAACGTGCCGCTCGAGGAAGTGCTGAACACCGGCCGCTTCGATTTCGACGAGGCCGCGAACGCGCCGGGCTGGCTCGCGTCGCTCGATCACGATCACACGCATTGCGACGATCCCGACTGCCACGATCCGCATCATGCGCACGTGCATGGCGAAGCCGACGAATTCGGCATCGGCAATTTTGTTTACCGCGCGCGCCGGCCGTTTCATCCGGCACGGCTCTGGGCGCTGCTGCATCAGGAGTGGCCGGGCGTGCTGCGCAGCAAGGGCTTCTTCTGGCTCGCGACGCGCAACGACATCGCGGGCTCGCTGTCGCAGGCGGGCGGCGTATGCCGGCATGGTCCGGCGGGCCTCTGGTGGGCCGCGCAGGATCGCGCGGAATGGCCGGACGACGACGAGTTGCTCGCCGAAATTCGCACGGAGTGGCAGGGCGACCTCGACGACCGCTCGGTCGGCGATCGCCGTCAGGAACTGGTGCTGATCGGCATCGGGCTCGATGCCGACACATGGCGCGCAAAACTCGACGCATGCCTGCTCACCGATGCGGAATTCGCGCTCGGTGCGGCGCAATGGAGCACGTTCGACGATCCGTTTCCGGTGTGGGATGTCGATGCGCACGACGACGACGATCCCGGCGACACGCAGATCGTGCACGCGTAATACGCGGTAAAAACGGCCTGCGACAGGCAACCGTTAAATCTTGCAAGAGGGGCGCGAACTGTGGCAAAAATGCCGCGCGCGCCCAACAAAAAACCCGCCGAAAGGCGGGTTTTTTTCCTGGAACAGGCGCTGGATTAACGCTTGTTGACGGCGTCCTTGAACGCCTTGCCAGCCGTGAACTTGACCGTCTTGGCTGCCGGGATCTTGATGGTTTCGCCGGTCTTCGGGTTGCGGCCCGTACGTGCTGCGCGCTTGCCCGAACCGAAGCTGCCGAAGCCGATCAGCTGAACCGCATCACCCTTCGACACGGCCTTCTTGATGACTTCGAGCAGCGTGTCCAGCGTTTCGCCGGTTTGAGCCTTGCTGGCGCCCGTTTGGGCGGCGACGGCGTCGATCAGTTCCTGTTTGTTCATTAAGGTTCCTTTTTCAGGTTAGGTTTGACACGAACAGCGCGAACGCGCCGATTATACGTGCGCGAACCGTGCCGTCGAGAGTCAGACTTCGACGGCACAGCGCCGAATCCTGGCCCGCGCGACGTGCCGTCCGGTTTGCCGGAAGGCCACCCCGCGGTACGGCGTTGCTATGATAGCGCAGCGCAAACCCAATAACGACAAGGGTTTCAAAGATTTTCATCGGTATTTCGCCGAATGAATCGTCGATTGCCCGTTTTTTGACCTGCGCCAACCGGACGGGATACGCAGCCGGGTCCGCCGCCGCGCAACGCCGTTGGTTTTTGCCAACGACCCGCCGGACGCCTCCGCGCAATCCCTTGCCAGGCTTGGCTGCCACGTTTTTTGTTTCGCATGCCCGACCGACTCGTTCCCGCCACGCTCGCGTTCCGCGACGACGGCACCCTCATCTCGCCCGCGTACGGCGACATCTATCACAACGTCGCGGGCGCGCTCGCGCAGGCGAACTACGTGTTCATCGCGGGCAACGCGCTGCCCGGGCGCTGGCAAGGCCGGCGCACGTTCACGATCGTCGAGACGGGGTTCGGCGCGGGCGTCAACTTCCTCGCGACCTGGGCCGCCTGGCGCGACGATCCCGCGCGCTGCGAACGGCTGCATTTCGTGTCGTTCGAGAAGCATCCGTTTTCGCGCGATGACCTGCGCCTGGCACTGTCCCATATGGTTGCGAACACAACTATATCGACGGAAGCAGAAATGCTCGCCGATGCGTGGCCGATGCTCGTTCCCGGTTTTCATCGCCTCGAATTCGACGCTGGCCGGGTCGTGCTCACGCTCGCGCTGGGCGACGCGTGCGAGATGCTGCCGAAACTGGTCGCCCGCGCCGATGCGTTCTATCTGGACGGTTTCGCGCCCGCGAAAAACCCGGATCTCTGGTCGGCCGATGTGTTCCGCGCGCTCGCACGTATCGCCGCCGAGAAAGCGACCTTTGCGACTTATTCGAGCGCGGGCGTGGTGAAACAAGCGCTCCTCGAAGCGGGTTTCACGTATCGCAAGATGGCCGGGCTGGCCGGCAAGTTCGCGATGCTCGCGGGCGAATACGCACCGCGCTGGCGGATGCGCCGGCACGAACCGCCGCGCGCCTTGCCGGTTGCCGCGCGCGACGCGATCGTGATCGGCGCGGGGCTGGCCGGCTGCGCGGTCGTCGAACGACTCGCCGCGCGCGGCTGGAACGTCACGCTGATCGAGCGGCACGCGCGGATCGCGAGCGACGCATCGGGCAATCCGGCCGGCGTATTCCATCCACTGATGACGCGCGACGACAACGTCGCGAGCCGCCTCACGCGCAGCGGTTTCCTGCATGCACTGACACGCTGGCGCGCGCTCGAGCATGCGGGTCATGCGTTCGCGCGCAGCACGCGCGGGATGATCCATCTCGCGGAATCGGCCGACGATTTCGTGCGGATGCGCGATGCGTTCGACGCGCTCGGCGCACCGTCCGACTACGTGTCGCTGCTCGACACGGACGCCGCGCGCGCGCATCTGAACCTGCCGGTCGCACATGGCGGCCTGCTGTTTCCGCACGGCGGCGCCGTCTGGCCGGCCGGGGTCTGCGCCGCACAAGTCGCGGCGGCCGGTGAACGCGTGACACTGCTCGCCGGCACCGAAGTCGCGCGCCTCGAGCGCGATGGCGACACGTGGCGCGCCGTCGACGCGGCAGGCGCGACGCTTGCCGAGGCGCCGGTCGTCGTGCTCGCGAACGCCGGCGACGCCGTGCGTCTCGCGGGCCTGCGGCACGTCGCGCTGCAGCCGGTGCGCGGCCAGCTCACGCTGCTGCCGCCCGGCAGCACGGCACCGCTGCCGTGCCCCGCGATCGGCGACGGCTATGCGGTACCGCTCGACGACGGCACGCTGCTGATCGGCGCGACGTTCGAACCCGACGACCTCGATCCGGCGATGCGCGGCGCCGGGCATATCGAAAATATCGAGCGCGTCCGGCATCTGCTGCCCGGCCTGATCGGCGAGCTGCCGGACGTCGATACGCTGCGCGGGCGCGTCGCGTTTCGCTGGGTCGTCGCCGACCGCGTGCCGGTGATCGGCCCGCTCGCCGACGAAGCGCAGGCCGTCGCGAACGCACGCGCGCTGAGCGGTGCGAGGGCGCGCGACCTGCCGCGCACCGCGGGCCTGTACGGCGCATTCGGCTACGGTTCCCGCGGCCTCGTGTGGGCCGCGCTCGGCGCCGAACTGATCGCGTCGCAACTGGAAGGCGAGCCGCTGCCGCTCGAGCGCGAACTCGCCGATGCCGTCGACCCGGCCCGGTTCCTGATCCGCGCGCTGCGCGGCCGCCAGATCGGCTGATCTCGTCAGCCGAATCCTCACAGTCCTTCGATTTTTTCGCGCAAGGTTATCCACGCGACGCTGTGGATAACCGCGCGAAATCCGCACGCACTTCGTGTGCAATCACAGTGGACGTAAACTGGGCAACTCGGCACAGCTGTGAAACGGCCCGAAAGTTGCCCAACTCAAACCTCTGTGAGCAAACAGCCTGTGCAACGACTTATGGCCGCGCCAACGCCTTGATCTTGTTGCGTAAACCGAAGTTATCCACAGAACTGTGAGCGCCTTGTTAACTTCTACTACGTATATATACAAGTAAACCATTGAAACCAAAGACCTGTGGCGCCTCACAGCGCCGCGAGTCGATTCAATCGGTTCCGGAGCGAAAAAGCTGTGGCACAATCGGTTTCCTTCGCGTTCGTTCGGCCAAGCGCCGGACATGCTTCAATGGAACGGTCGGCTCGATTTCGAATCTGAATCATCGAGACTGCGCAGTCCGTTCACACACCAGGCCGACAATCCAGATCGGCAGCCTGAACGACAGTTCCGCCGGATGGCGGAAAGAGGCGGATCCCATGTCCCGCCGTCGTCGACCACAACATTCACACTCGGGGCGATACCCAGCCGGCGCGCATCTCATTTCTGACGCTTGACCCCGCGCCGCTGGCGATTGCTTCCAAAGGAGAAGTCACCACGATGAAGTCGGCGTTTTCATTCCTGCCCAATTGGCCGCTCGCGCCGGATGCCGTGTTCTGGGCCGGGCTCGCGTTGTTCGCGGCCGGTCTGTGTGGCGAGCTGTGCTATCGCGCATGGCGGCTGCCGCGCATCACCGGGTATGCGGTGATCGGTCTCATCGCCGGTTCGTTCGGATTCGGCGTGATCGACGCGAGCACCGACGAAACCTCGCGGCTGCTGATCGACGTCGCGCTCGGCCTGCTGCTGTTCGAGCTCGGCAGCCGCCTGGACCTGAAATGGATCCGCCGCAATCCGTGGCTCATTGCGTCGAGCCTGGCCGAGGCGACGCTGACGTTCGTGCTCGTGCTGTTCGTGATGCTCGCGCTCGGCGTGTCGGGCATGGTCGCGCTCGTGTTGTCGGCGATCGCAATCGCGACGTCGCCGTCGATGGTGATCCAGCTCAAGACCGAGCTGCGCGCGGAAGGGCAGGTGTCGCAGCGCCTCATCACGCTGACCGCGCTGAACAGCGTGTACGCGATCGTGCTGACCAAGCTCGTCACGAGCTGGCTCCACCAGGAAGCGTACGGGAACGTTTTCGCGACGATCCTGCAACCCGCCTACCTGATCGCCGGTTCGTTCATCGTCGCGTACCTGGTCGCGCGGGCGTGCAATTACCTGTTCCGTCACATGACCGCGACGATGCGCGACGAGCATTCGTTCGTCGCGCTGTTCGGGCTCGTGATGCTCGCGATCGCGGTCGCGCAGGCGCTGAAGCTGTCGACGCTGCTCACGCTGCTGCTCGCCGGCATCATCGTGAAGAACCTCGAAGCGCGGCCGCAGCTGTGGCCCGAGCATTTCGGCACGGCCGGCTGGCTGCTGACGGTGATCCTGTTCGTGCTGACGCTCACGTCGTTCACGTGGGGCGACATCGCGCTCGGCGGCCTGCTCGCGATCGCGCTGATCGTCACGCGGCTCGCCGCCAAGCTCGCCGGCGTCGTCGCGTTCGCGAAGCCGAGCGGGCTCGGGATGAAGCAGGGCGTCGCGCTCGGCATCGCGCTGACACCGATGTCCGCGCTGTCGTACCTGCTCGTCGACGACACCTACCAGCTCTATCCGAATTTCGACCCGCACCTGCGCGCGATCGTGATGTGCACGATCGTGATCCTGCAGCTCGTCAGCCCGTTCGTCGTCTACCGCTGCCTGTCGGCGGTCAGCGAACGCAGCGACAGAAACTGATTCCGGAACCTGCCATGGCACTCGAAACCTTCGTCAATTCCGAACCGTTCACGTTCGGCGTCGAACTGGAGATCCAGGTCGTCAACACGCACAACTACGACCTCACCAAGGCTGCATCCGACCTGATGCGCCTGATCCAGGGCGAGACCTTCCCCGGCAACATCACGCCTGAAATCACCGAGAGCATGATCGAGCTGTCGACCGGCATCTGCCATTCGCACGAGCAGGCGGTCTCCGAGCTGCACGCGATCCGCGACGTGCTGGTGAAGGCGGCCGACCAGCTCAACGTCGGGCTCGCCGGCGGCGGCACGCACGCGTTCCAGCAATGGAGCGACCGGCAGATCTACGACGCGCCGCGCTTCCAGTACATCTCCGAGCTGTACGGCTATCTCGCGAAGCAGTTCACCGTGTTCGGCCAGCACGTGCACATCGGCTGTCCCGATCCGGACAGCGCGCTGTTCCTGCTGCACTCGATGTCGCGCTTCATTCCGCACTTCATCGCGCTGTCCGCGTCGTCGCCGTTCGTGCAGAACGTCGACACCGGCTTCCATTCGGCGCGCCTGAATTCGGTGTTCGCGTTCCCGCTGTCGGGCCGCGCGCCGTTCGTGCTGACCTGGGACAGCTTCGAGGAGTACTTCACGAAGATGGTCAACACGGGCGTCGTCAACTCGATGAAGGACTTTTACTGGGACATCCGGCCGAAGCCCGGCTACGGGACGATCGAGGTGCGCGTGATGGACACGCCGCTGTCGGTCGACCGCGCGGCCGCGATCGCGTGCTACATCCAGACGCTCGCGCGCTACCTGCTGACCGACCGGCCGCTGAAGCTGTCGGAGGACGACTATCTCGTCTACACATTCAACCGTTTCGAAGCCTGCCGCTTCGGGCTCGAGGGCACCTGTGTCAATCCTCAGACAGGTGAGCGCCGCACGATCGCGGAAGACATCCTCGACACGCTCGACCGGATCGCGCCGCATGCGGCCGCGCTCGGTTCGCGCGCGGCACTCGACGAGATCGGTGCGCTCGCGAAGGCGCGCGTGAATGACGCATCGTGGTTGAGAACCGTTTTCAAACAGGAAAAATCGCTGAACGAGACGGTCCGCCAGCAGTGCCTGCGCTGGCGTGAATGAAAAAATGTTTTGCAGATTACAGGCTCGACCGCGCGGCGATTCGCTGAATGCCGGTCGACGCCGATTCGGGCGTACCGCGTCGCCAGTCATCCTGAAAATCTGTGGATAACTGGATATTCCGCTGCAAAGTCAACGCACTGCGGCATGGATAACCCGGTGGATCGCCGCTAGCCGCACGATGGCCGATTTGAACAGGAAAATGTTTGCGCGTTGTGCCGTCAGGCCGGCAGGGATTGCCGGCACAACGAAAAAATCCGGTTATCCAGCGATTTTCCACAGAATGAAGGGGATAACTTAGCTGTGCGATTTTCCGCTCTCGCTTAGAATGTCGGCTTTGCGGACACCGGAATGACCTGTGTCTCACCGGTCGCCGCGAACGCGACCGCCGCGTGTGCCTCGCGACGGCCGTGTCGACGCTCCTCGACGAGCGTCTGTTTTGAGATAGACATTCGATCTCCACACTACGGCTGCTCGGCAATCCGGGCGGCGGCAAAGCGAAAAGACTATGAGCGAAGGCGTTTACGGGAATCAGGCTTCGGGACGTGTGACCCACAGCTTGCTGCGGTTGAGTACGGCCATGCGAAGCCAGGCATGGGATTGGGCGGAAGGCGCGGGCCTCACGCCGACGCAGGGCGAGATCCTCGTGCTGCTGCTGCAACGCAAGGGCCCGATGCGGCTCGGCGAGATCGCGCGCGAGACGCAGCTCACGGCTGCGACCACCAGCGATGCGGTCAGCACGCTGGAGACGAAGGGGCTCGTCGAGAAGCGCCGCGCGCTGGACGACGGCCGAGCGCTTGCCGTGCGCCTGTCGGCCCGCGGCCGTACCGCGGCGAAGAAGGCGCTGCAATGGCCGGAATTCCTGACGAAGGCGGTCGGCAAGCTCGGCGCGGACGAGCAGGGCGCGCTGTACCGCGCGCTGCTGAAGACGCTGCGCGAACTGCAGGTGGCCGGTGCGACGCCGCCGCAGCGCATGTGCCTGACGTGCGCGCATTTCCAGCCGGGCAAGCAGTCGAAGAAGACCGTGCATCACTGCGCGGCGCTCGACCTGTCGATGGCCGACAGCGATCTGCGTCTGGACTGTTCGGTGCACGAAGAAGCCGACGCGGCAACGCAAAAGAAGACCTGGAAGGTGTTCGCCGGCTGACGTCCGTCGATCGACCGGGAGGCCGATGATGAACGCTGAAGTGGTGGCGATCCGCCACGTGCATTTCGAGGACCTCGGCAGCTTCGAGCAGGTGCTCGGGGCGCGCGGGCGGCGGGTGCGCTACGTCGACGTCGGCGCGTCGCGCGTCGAGGTGCTCGACGCGCTCAAGCCGGCGCTGCTCGTGATGCTCGGCGGGCCACTCAGCGTGTACGAAGACGCGCAGTATCCGTCGATCGCGCCGCTCACGGCGCTCGTGCGCCAGCGCATCGACGCCGGGCTGCCGATCCTCGGCATCTGCCTTGGCGCGCAGTTCATCGCCCGCGCGCTCGGTGCGCGCGTCTATCCGGCTGCGCAGAAGGAACTCGGCTGGGCGCCGCTGACGCTCACCGACGCGGGCCGCGCGTCGCCGCTGCGCCATCTCGACGGCGCGGCGACCTCGATGCTGCACTGGCACGGCGATACGTTCGACCTGCCGGGCGGCGCGATCCATCTGGCCTCGACACCGGCCTGCCGCCACCAGGCGTTCGCGTGGGGGCAGCACGTGCTGGCGCTGCAATGCCATCCCGAAATCCGTGCCGACCGCTTCGAACCCTGGCTGATCGGCAACGCCGGCGAAATCGCGTCGACGCCCGGCATCGACGCACGCCAGCTGCGCGCCGACACCGTGCAGCACGGTCCGGCGCTGGAGGCGGCCGCGCGACGCATGTTCGCGGAGTGGCTCGACAGCGTCGGGCTTTGATCCGGAGCGAGCCGGCGCCGCGTGTGACCGGCCCGCAGGCCTTGCCGGCCGGCGCACCGCTGCATGCCGTGTGCGCGCGGCATCGCTGCCGGCGGCGCGGCGGCGCTACCTGACCATCCGCTTACTGCCGAACCGGCCGCCAGCAGGCTTCGAGCCCGCATGCTACGCTCGTCCGCTGTTTCCCTTTCCTGGCGAGCGGCCTCCATGACTGCGCTGTTTTCCCCGTTCACGCTGCGCGGCGTGACCCTTCCGAACCGGATCGTGATCTCCCCGATGTGCCAGTACTCGGCCGAGCGCGGCGAGGCGACCGACTGGCACATGATTCACCTGGGCCATCTCGCGCTGTCCGGCGCGGGCCTGCTCTGCATCGAAGCGACCGCGGTCGAACCCGACGGGCGCATCACGGCCGGCGACCTCGGTTTGTGGGACGACGCGACCGAAGCAGCGCTCAAGCCCGTGCTGGCGGCGATCCGCAAACATTCGCCGGTCCGCGTCGCGATGCAGCTGTCGCACGCGGGGCGCAAGGCGTCGAGCGAGGTGCCGTGGAAGGGCGGCCAGCTCGTGTCCGTCGCCGATGGCGGCTGGCTGCCGCATGCGCCGTCGGCCCTGCCGCACAAGGACGGCGAGACGCCGCCGCTCGCGCTCGACGCGGCCGGCCTGAACCGGATCCGCGACGCGTTCGCCGCCGCCGCGAAGCGTGCCGCGCGCCTCGGCATCGATGCGATCGAGGTGCATGCGGCGCACGGCTACCTGCTGCATCAGTTCCTGTCGCCGCTTGCGAACCAGCGTACCGACGAATACGGCGGCTCGCGCGAAAACCGGATGCGCTTTCCGCTCGAGATCTTCGAGATCGTGCGCGCGGCGTTTCCGGCGGACCGGCCGGTCGGCGTGCGCGTGTCGGCGACCGACTGGGTCGAGGGCGGCTGGGAACTGGAGGACACGATCGCGTTTGCGCACGAGCTGAAGCAGCGCGGCTGCGACTGGATCGACGTGTCGTCCGGCGGCGTGTCGCCGCTACAGAAGATTCCGCTGTCGCCCGGTTACCAGGTGCCGTTCGCGCAGGCGGTGAAGCGCGCGGTCGGGATGCCGACGATCGCGGTCGGCCTGATCAACGATCCCGCGCATGCGAACCGGCTGATCGAGTCGGGCGACGCCGATTTCGTCGCGATGGCGCGCGCGATGCTGTACGACCCGCGCTGGCCGTGGCATGCGGCTGCCGAGCTCGGCGCGCAGGTGTCGGCGCCGCCGCAGTACTGGCGTTCGCAGCCGCGCGAGCACAAGGCGTTGTTCGGCGACATCGCATTCGGCCAGCGCTGAGCGTCATGCGCGCAATATTGCGCGCGATGTTGAGCGAAGCAATCTTGAACGTGTAGGATGCGGGTGATTCGCCGCATGTCCCGACGCGGCACCGACCGGTGCCGCGTTTTCGTTTTGCGCGACGCAGGGCCGCGCAAAACGAAGGCGCGGCCGTCTTCCATTCAAGTCGTCTTCAAAGGATTCGTTCGATGAGTTCACGCAGGATCGCGGTACGCCGCTCGGGAGTTCACGGCAAGGGCGTGTTCGCGGTGGAGCCGATCAAGGCCGGCGAACGCGTAGTGGAATACAAGGGCGAGCGAATTTCGTGGAAGGAAGCGCTGCGCCGCCATCCGCACGACCCGAACGAGCCGAACCATACGTTCTACTTCGCACTGGAAGAGGGCGGGGTGATCGACGGCAAGATCGACGGCAACAGCGCGCGCTGGATCAACCATTCGTGCGCGCCGAACTGCGAGGCCGAGGAGATCAAGGGTCGCGTGTTCATCCACGCACTGCGCGACATCGGGCCGGAAGAAGAGCTGTTCTACGACTACGGCCTCGTGATCGACGAGAAGCTGACGAAGAAACTCAAGCGGGAATACGCGTGCCATTGCGGCGCGACCGTATGCCGCGGCACGCTGCTCGCCACGCCGGACGACGACGGCAAGAAGAAAAAGAAGAAGGACAGGAAGGACGGCAAGTCCGAGTCCGGCGCGAAGGACAAGAAAAAGAAGAAGTGACCGGTGAGGCCGCGCATCGCGCGGCTGCTTCACCGCCGGATGGCCGCCACTCGGCCGTCCATCCAGCCTGATGAGGGTTCGCCGCGCGTGCCTCAGTGCGTCGGCGCGGCGGCCGGCGTCTCGCTCGCCGGCTTCCCGGTGCGCTTGGCGAGCGGCACCCGCACCACGAAGCGCGAACCGCCTTCCGATGCATCCTCGTACGACACCGTGCCGCCGTGCATCGCGATGATGTCGTGCACGATCGCGAGCCCGAGCCCGGCGCCCGTCTCGACGCCGTTGCCGCTTTGCGCGTCGCCACGGAAGAAGCGCTTGAACAGGTCGGCCTGCTGATTGGCCGGCACGCCCGGGCCGTTGTCCTCGACGACGATCTCGGCGGCCGGCTCGCCGGTCTCGAGCGCGCCGCGCGCGACGTTCACCGTGATCCGCGCCCCGTCCGGCCGGGCGAGCGGCACATATTTCAACGCATTGTCGAGCAGGTTCGCGATCACCTCGCGCAGCAGCACGGGGTTGCCGCGCACGTTCAGCGTTTCGTCTTCGCCGGGATCGTCGCTGCGCTGGAAGCCGAGGTCGACATGCGACGCGAGCGCGCGCGGTACCCATTCGGCACCCGTCTCGAACGCCATCGCGGCCAGGTCGACGTCGACGAAACGCGCGGCCTGTTCGCCCGGCTCCGCGCGCGCGAGCGACAGCAGCTGGTTCGACAGCCGCACCGCGCGGTCGGCGGCCGCGCGCAGTTCGCGCACCGCGGCATAGGTCTGCTGCGGGTCGCGCGCGACGGCGGCCTGCTCGGCATGCAGCTTCACGGCCGTGAGCGGCGTGCGCAGCTGGTGCGCGGCATCGGCGATGAACTTGCGCTGCGCGTCGAGGGCGGTCTTCAGGCGGCCGAGCAGCGCGTTCATCGCGCTCGTCAGCGGCCGGATCTCGAGCGGCACGTCGGTTTCGTCGACCGGCTCCAGCGA
This sequence comes from Burkholderia sp. Bp8994, assembly GCF_003853805.1. NCBI lineage: Bacteria > Pseudomonadati > Pseudomonadota > Betaproteobacteria > Burkholderiales > Burkholderiaceae > Burkholderia > Burkholderia sp. Bp8994. Next base: position 184,746 of record NZ_QTQH01000010.1, on the reverse strand, counting down.
CGTGTGGGTCTGCCGGTTCAGCGAATCGGCGAGATGCGTGAGCGGGCCGAGCTGCTGGTTCACGACGCGCCACACGATGCCCCAGCCCGCGAGCAGCAGCAGCAGCAGCGGCATCATGATCGCGACGAGGAATTCGGCCGCGATCCGGTAACGGTGCCGCACCGGTTGCGCGACCTCAACCACCATCGGCCGGCCGCCGTCGACTTCCTCGACGCGCACCTGCGCGACCCGCACCGCGCGGTTGTCGTACTCGGCCTCGAACACGTACGCGTGATGCATGCGGCGCACGTTGATGCCCCGCAGCGGCAGTTTCGGATCGCCGGCGAGTTCCTGCTCGCCGTCGCTGATCCGGTAGATCAGCGCCTCGGCCGGATCGGAGAACATCGCCTGCGCGAGCGGCGGCACCGTGAACGGCGCGTCGGGGCCGGCGATCTGGATCTGTTTGGAGATGGCGGTCGCGAGGTCGGCGAGCGAGCGGTCGATCACGTGTTGCGTGTATTGCCACGCGAGCCAGTAGGCGATCAGGCCGCTCATCAGCGCGAGCATCGACAGCGGCGCGGCGAGGCGCCGAAGCAGCGAGCGGCGCAGGCTGGTGGTCACAGCCGGATCAGAAGACATTTCGACGGGCAAATGGATAAGCGCCGCTCACGGGGAGCGGCGCGGACGTGCGCCGGACGGCGACGCGGGCAGGGCGGCTCGCCGGCGGCACGCGGCCGGCCGGCGTGCGGCGCCGCTCAGACGCTCGCGGTCTGGCGGATTTCCTGCAGCAGATAGCCGAAGCCGCGCACCGTGACGATTTCGACGCGGCACTGCTCGAGTTTCTTGCGCACGCGATGCACGTAGACTTCGATTGCGGTGTCGCCGAGATCGCCGCCGAAGTGCGTGAGGTGATCCTGCAGCTGGGCCTTGCTGACGACGCGGCCGTGACGCAGCAGCAGCATTTCCAGCACCGCGAATTCGCGCGGCGACAGTTCGAGCGGCTTGTCGTCGTTGAAGATGCGGCGATCGACGCCCGACAGGCGGACGCCGCCGAGCGACACTTCCGGACGCGGCATGTCGCTGTGCGGGCCGCTGCGGCGCATCACCGCGCGGATGCGCGCTTCGAGCTCGGCCGGCTCGAACGGCTTGAGCATGTAGTCGTCGGCGCCGGAGTTCAGGCCCTGGATCCGGTCGTTCAGTTCGTCGCGCGCGGTCAGCACGATGACCGGCGTGTGGCGGTTGGTCTGGCGGAAACGCGTGAGCAGCGTCATCCCGTCGATGCCCGGCAGGCCGAGGTCGAGGATCACGAGTTCGTGGCGGTTCTGTGCCAGCGCCTGTTCGGCAAAGATGCCGTCATGCACCATGTCGACGGTGAAGCCAGCCTGCTCGAGGCTGCTCTGGATACCGCGTGCGATGGGGCGGTCGTCTTCGATCAGAAGGAGTCGCATGAAGTTCGCTCAAGTACAATGGGTTGGCGGTTCAGGCACGCGGACAGCACGACGCCGTTTCCACAGGGGCGCCGCATCGCCTGACATCAAGCATGGCGGCCAGCGAACGATTAAATCCAATCATGTCCGATATTTCGATCCACGACCTCGAAGCCGCGATCAATTTCTGGCGCGCCCGCTCGCCGTCGAGCGGCGACGAACTCAAACTCTGCGAAGAGGCCAGCGCGCTCTCCAAGCCGTATGCGCTGCTGATTGTACAGCGCGCAAGCGCGCTGCAACTGGAAGGTTTGGACCCCAGGGCGCGGAAAGCGTATGAGACTTACGTGCGCCTTAAGGATGGCTTGGAAAGTTGAAGGCTTTCGCTGAGTACATCCTAGAAAACGTTCATCGAAATGAAAAGTTGACGCGCCGCGCGTCGAAAGACGCGCGGCGGTAGAGGACGACCTCAGGCGGCCGGTTGGGTATGTGCGCACACCTGGTCGATGAACGTCGCGAGCGCGATGTCGCGCTCGGTCAGGCCGTCCGCATCGTGGGTCGACAGCGTCACGTCGACGCGGTTGTATACGTTGAACCATTCCGGATGGTGGTTCATTTCCTGCGCCTTGATCGCGACGCGCGTCATGAAGCCGAAGGCCTCGTTGAAATCGGCGAAGCGCAGGCTGCGCTGGATCGCGTCGCGGCCCGGCACGGCCGTCCAGTGCGGCAGGCCTTCGAGCCGGGTCTTGCGTTCTTCTGATGTGAGCTTGTGGATCATGTTGCACCTCGTTCGGTAACGGCGCCCGCACGCGGGCAAGGGCCACGCGGCAAAGCCGGTACCGGTCATTGTTTCATAGTTGGGCGACGGGCATTCGGTGACGGGCATCGGAAGGCGGGCGCCGGTGCACGAATCACGCCGGCGTGGCCCGCGGCCTTACGCGTCCGCGTCGTCCGGCCAGCCTTCTCCCGTGCCGCGATGCAGCACGAGATCGCCATCGCATACCGCGCCGGCCGCGAATTCGGGCTGCGTGGCCAGCCGGTCGGCCAGCGCGCGGCCGTCGACGTCGGCCAGCGCGAACAGCTGCGCGAAATCGTCGATTACGAAGTAGGTCTTCTGGAACGTGTCGATCCGGTACCGCGTGCGCATCACGCGCTCGAGGTCGAAACCGAGCCGGTTCGGCGCTGCGCTTTCGAGACTGTAGAGGCTCTCGCCCTTGCTCGACACGATCCCGGCGCCATAGATCGACAGCCCGTTCGTGCCCTGCGGGTCTCGGATCAGGCCGAATTCCACCGTATACCAGTAGAGGCGCGCCAGCCGCGCGAGCGCCGCTTCGTCGTCCGCGACCGCGAGCGCGGTGCGGCCGTAGGCCTGCATGTAGTCGGCGAACACCGGTTCGATCAGCAACGGCACGTGGCCGAACAGGTCGTGGAAGCAGTCGGGTTCCTGCAGGTAGTCGAGCTGGTCCGGGCGGCGCATCCACCAGGTGACCGGAAACCGCCGGTTCGCGAGGTGCTCGAAGAACACGCGATCGGGCACGAGGCCCGGCACCGCGACGATTTCCCAGCCGGTGACCGGTTTCAGCTGGCGGTTCACGTCGGCGAACGACGGCACGCGATCGGCCGGCAGGTCGATCTTCCCGAGCCCGGCGACGAACGCGTCGCACGCGCGACCGCGCAGCAGCGCCGACTGGCGCGCATAGAGCTGCTGCCACACCGCGTGGTCGACCTGGCCGTAACGTTCGAGCGGCTGGTCGATGGTGAAATCGGCGCGGGTTTCGAGGCCCGCATCGAACTGCTCCTGCAGTTTCGCGGTGACGACGGTGGACATGGTGAGGCTCTGCACGCTGTGATGGGAACCATGCAAGTGTAGAGCGGGGGACATGCGGAATGGGCGCAAAGATGGCGTTGATTCGACTGATGATGCGATAATCGCGCATCAAAATCGGAATCAATGCGGAGAATGCTCATGCTGGAACTCGATCACTTCGATCTCGCGCTTCTCGACGTGCTGCAGCGCTTCGGCCGCGCGACGCACCAGCAGCTCGGCGAGGAGGTGCCGCTGTCGCCGTCGCAGATCGGCCGGCGGCTGCAGCGGCTCGAGGCTGCCGGCGTGATCGAAGGCTATCGCGTGATGTTGCGCCCCGAAAAGCTCGGGCTCGGCGTCACCGCGTTCACGAGCCTGAAGCTCAAGCACCACGGCGATTCGATCATCGAGCAGTTCCAGCAGCAGATCGACGTGCTGCCCGAGGTGCTCGAATGCCATGCCGTGGTCGGCGATGCAGACTATCTGCTGCGGATCGTCGCGCCGGATCTCAACGCGCTGTCGCAGTTCGTGATGAAGAAGCTGATGCGCGTGCCGGGCGTCGACAGCGTGCGCTCGAACATCGTGCTGACGACGTTCAAGCGCAATGGCGCGCTGCCGCTCGCGCACCTGGCGCCCGGCGCCGCGTGACGCGGCGGCAGGGCTGGCGGCGGGGCGCAAGGCGCCGCCGCGGATAGGGTTCGATCAGGCCGCTGCGGATTGCGCGTCGGCGTTCAGCAGGTCGACGTACGCGACCGCGACGAGATCCTCGTGCGCCACGCCGAGCTTCGCGAACACGTCATGCGCCTCGGCTTCGCCGCCGGCTTCGTCGTCGTCGGGGCCGAGCACCACTTCCAGTTCGATGAAGTCGCCGAGGCCGTCGACGCGGTCGAGGTGGATCCGCGTGCGGCCGACGAGGTACACGTGCCGTTCCTTCGTCACGATGCCGCGCGTGGTCAGCGCAGTCGCGAGCAGCGAGTGCATCGCGTCCGGGTTCGTGACCGGGCTGCGCGTGTAGTACGACGCTTTCGGACCGTCGCGATCGTCGCGCTGGTAGAAGATCAGTTCGGCCGGCGTGCCGTCTTCGAAGCGGCGCAGCTTCAGCCGGCCGCGCGGCACGTCGTAGAAGAAATCCTGCTGGCGGTAGAAGAGCGGTGCTTCGGTTGCGAGCGTCGCGGCGCGTTCGCGCAGCTGGTCGAATTCGCGGGCGCGGGCTTTGATCTCGATGTTGCGGGCCATGCGGGTCTCCTTCAATCAGGGGTCTCGCGGTGTGCGAACGGACAATCTAGCAAAAAGCCTGCGATGGTGGCGTGACGAGCGACCGGCGCGCGGCAACGCGACGCGGAGCGGGCGATTGGGGCTCGTATGTGATTTTCGCCGGTCATGCGCGGGCGAGTTGGCGATTCGCAAGATCCGCAGGAGACGCACTAGACGCAGGAACTCAGGAACTCAGGAACGCCGAGGAACAGGAATAGCAGGAAGCGTCAGCCGCAAAAGTCCACTGCACGACCCGTCACACCGACATCAGCCACGCTCATATCGCCCACTGCGTCTCGATCAGTCGCAGCGCGGCCGCGATTGCCGGTTCGTCACGCCGTTCGACGAGTGCCACGAAAGTCAGCTCGGTCGGCACCGTCACGCGTTCGACGATCGTCAGCGCGTGCGCGTGCGCTTCGGCCAGCGCGGTCGAGTCCCGCGCGAGCGTCAACCCGATCCCCGATTTCACGAGATCGAGCATCGACTGCTCCTGGTCGACCTCGGCGACCTTCACCGGCTGCGCGCCGGCCGCCGCGAACAGCCGCGACAGCAGCCGGTGATGGGCGGACGCCGGCGGCGTCCAGATCCACGGCAGCGCGGCGAGCGCGCGCCAGTCGTGAGCGCGCTGCACGCGCTCCTTCCAGCCGGCCGGCGCGAGTACGCGGTACTGGAAACGCGTGAGCGTGACCGTGTGGAACAGCGTGTCGTCGCGCGGCTCGTCCTCGCCGGGCCGGCCGATGTAGTAGCCGACGTCGAGCGCCCGCGCGCGCACCTGCTCGAGCACCCAGCCGGACATCCCGTGCCGCAGCGCGGTTTCTATCTGCGGATGGGTTTCGACCAGCGCGCGCAGGAAGCCGCCGAGCCGCAGGAAACCGGGGTCGAGGATCGTGCCGATCCGCAACCGGCCGCGCACCTCGTGCCGCAGCGCGGCAGCGGCGCGCTGCACGTCGGCGGCTGCGGCCAGCGCGCGCTCCGCGTGCGGCAGCAGCGTCTGGCCGTCGCGTGTGAGCGCGAGCCCGCGCGACGTGCGCGTGAACAGCGTGACGCCGAGCGTTTCCTGCAGATGCTTGATCTGCAGGCTGACGGCCGGCTGCGTCAGGTGCAACTGCACGGCGGCGCGCGTCAGGTTGCCTTCGCGGGCGACCGTCGCGAACGCACGGAGCAGGGTGAGATCCATCGTCGTGATATGAGTGCAGCTTATAACGCAGTTCAGCATAACTCATTGGATCGGCGGAGGGCAGGCGGGGTACGCTTCATCGATCGCGTCGCCCGCGACGCACTATGCTGAAAACGACGCGCGGGATTGCGCCGCGCGGGACACAACAATGCGCTTTGCATGGGGCACGAGTAAGCGATGAAGTGCTAACTCCATCCAGCCACGCCATGGGACCCGAGTAAGCGCTAAAGCGCTAACTCGAGTCGACCGCCGTGGGGATGGAGTAAGCGCTGAAGCGCCAACTCCATCCAACCACGCCATGGGACCCGAGTAAGCGCTGAAGCGCTAACTCGGGTCGACCGCAAAGCATGGGACCCGAGTAAGCGCTGAAGCGCTAACTCGGGTCGACAGGAGACACGTCGTGACGACTCAACGCACGCTCGAGGGCGAATTCGATTACGTGATCGTCGGCGCGGGCACCGCAGGCTGCGTGCTCGCGAACCGCCTGACCGAGGATCCCGAGATCCGCGTGCTGCTGCTCGAAGCGGGCGGCAAGGACGACTATCACTGGATCCACATCCCGGTCGGCTATCTGTACTGCATCGGCAATCCACGCACGGACTGGCTGTACAAGACACAGCCGGAGGCGGCGCTCAACGGCCGCGCACTGTCGTATCCGCGCGGTCGCGTGCTCGGCGGCTGCTCGTCGATCAACGGGATGATCTACATGCGCGGCCAGCGCGAGGATTACGACAGCTGGGCGCAGGAAACCGGCGACGCGGGCTGGTCGTGGGACAGCGTGCTGCCGATCTTCAAGCGCAGTGAGGACCACCACGCGGGTGCGAGCGACGCACACGGCGCAGGCGGCTACTGGCGCGTCGAGAAGCAGCGGCTGCGCTGGGAGATCCTCGAATCGTTCGCGCAGGCCGCGCAGCAGACGGGCATTCCGGCGACCGACGATTTCAACCGCGGCGACAACAGCGGGGTCGGCTATTTCGAGGTGAACCAGAAGCGCGGCGTGCGCTGGAATACGTCGAAGGCGTTCCTGCGCCCCGCGATGATGCGCCCGAACCTGACCGTGATAACCGGCGCGCATGCGCAGCGCGTGATCTTCGACGGGCGGCGCGCGGTCGGCGTCGAGTATCGCGGCGGCGGCACCGACTACGTCGCGCACGCACGCGCCGAAGTGCTGCTGACCGCCGGCGCGGTGAATTCGCCACAGCTGCTCGAACTGTCGGGCATCGGTGCGGGCGCACGGCTGCAGGCGCTCGGCATCGACGTCGTGCAGGACCTGCCGGGCGTCGGCGAGAACCTGCAGGATCACCTGCAGCTGCGGATGGCATTTCGCGTCGAAGGCGTGCGCACGTTGAACACGCTGTCCGCGCACTGGTGGGGCAAGCTGATGATCGGTGCCGAATACGCGCTGCTGCAACGCGGGCCGATGTCGATGGCGCCGTCGCAGCTCGGCGCGTTCGCGAAATCCGATCCCGACGATCCCGCGCTCACGCGCCCCGATCTCGAATATCACGTGCAGCCGCTGTCGCTCGAGCGCTTCGGCGAGCCGCTGCACAGCTTCAACGCCTTTACGGCGTCCGTCTGCCATCTGCGGCCGAGTTCGCGCGGCAGCGTGCATATCGCGAGCCCCGATGCCGGCGTGGCGCCGTCGATCGCACCGAACTATCTGTCGACCGACCACGATCGCCAGGTCGCCGCGAACGCGCTGCGCCTCACGCGCCGCATCGCATCCGCGCCGGCGCTCGCGCGCTACCGTCCGGAGGAGATCCTGCCGGGCGAGCGATACCGGACCGAAGCCGAACTGATCGAAGCGGCGGGCGCGGTCGGCACGACGATCTTCCATCCGGTCGGTACGTGCCGGATGGGGCGCGCGGACGACGCGCGTGCCGTCGTCGACAGCCGGCTGCGCGTGCGCGGCATCGCCGGGCTGCGGATCGTCGACGCATCGGTGATGCCGTTCATCACGTCGGGCAACACGAATTCGCCGACGCTGATGATCGCCGAGCGCGCAAGCGACATGATTCGCGCCGATCGACGCGCGGCGCACGACGCGACGCAGGTGCGAATGGACGCGACGATGACGGCTGCGTGACGCCACGCTGACACGCGCGACAGCGGGCTGTCATCCGAGCGCCCGCTGTTTCGCTATGCGAAGCAAAGGTGACGCGCGAGCATCACAATGACACGGGCCGGCGATGCGCACGGCAATTGCTTCGCGCACCCGCTTATCGCTTATGTCACGCGGCTTTTTTTGCGCGACGACATGACGCGCAGCGTCACATGCATGCGTTCAATCAGGCACGTCCGATGCGAGCATGCGCACCTCGATGATGCGCGCGTCAAAAAAGCGCGTCGAAAATTCTCGCTCAGCCGCGCCCGATATGGCAGCCCGCCCTATAAGTGCAAATCCCGATGATTGCACTGCACCAACGGCGCGACAATGTTGCGCAGTGTGCATACGCGTCGGCGCGGGAGACCACCCTCGAGGCGTAATACGGCGCCCCGGGGGCAGCCCGCTGATCCGCGGACTTGTTCGCGGTCGCTTGCGCGAATCCTCCCGGTGCTTCGCCTGACTTCGTACGGAAGGGAACATGATTCTCGGCGACACGATTCTCGAAACACGCGGACTGACGAAGGAATTCAGGGGCTTCACCGCCGTGAACGGTGTCAACCTGCGTGTGCGGCGCGGCGCGATCCATGCGTTGATCGGACCGAACGGCGCGGGCAAGACCACCTGCTTCAACCTGCTGACCAAGTTCCTGACACCGACGGCCGGCCAGATCGTCTTCAACGGCATCGACATCACCGACGAGCGGCCCGCGCAGGTCGCGCGGCGCGGCATCATCCGTTCCTTCCAGATCTCGGCGGTATTCCCGCACCTGACCGCGTTGCAGAACGTGCGCATCGGCCTGCAGCGCGCGCTCGGGACCGAATTCCATTTCTGGCGCAGCGAGCGCACGTTGCGGCGCCTCGACGATCGCGCGATGGATCTCCTCACGCAGGTCGGCCTCACCGATTTCGCACACGTGCCGACGGTCGAACTCGCATACGGCCGCAAGCGCGCGCTCGAGATCGCGACGACGCTCGCGATGGAACCCGAACTGATGCTGCTCGACGAGCCCACGCAAGGGATGGGCCACGAGGACGTCGATCGCGTGACCGCGCTGATCAAGAAGGTGGCGAGCGGCCGCACGATCCTGATGGTCGAGCACAACATGAACGTGATCGCGGGCATCTCCGACACGATCACCGTCCTGCAACGCGGCGAAGTGCTGGCCGAGGGCTCGTATGCGGAAGTGTCGAAGAATCCGCTGGTGATCGAGGCCTACATGGGCAGCGCCGATGCGGCGCTCGCGGGGGCGCACGCATGAAGCACAGCGAACGGGAGGAACGCGAATTGAGCGGCGTCGAGAGCGGCACGCCCGCGCTGGAGATCACGGGCCTCGAGGCCTGGTACGGGGAATCCCACATATTGCACGGTGTCGACCTGAGCGTTCATCGCGGCGAGGTCGTCACGCTGCTCGGCCGCAACGGCGCGGGCCGCACCACGACGCTGCGCGCGATCATGGGCCTCACCGGCCGGCGCAGCGGCTCGATCAAGGTTTCAGGCAACGAGACGATCGGCCTCGCGACGCACCGCATCGCGCATTTCGGCGTCGGCTATTGCCCGGAGGAGCGCGGAATCTTCTCGAGCCTGTCGTGCGAGGAGAACCTGATGCTGCCGCCGCCGATCGGCCCGCGCGAGCACGCGATGTCGCTCGACGAGATCTACACGATGTTCCCGAACCTCGCGTCGCGCCGGCAGAGCCAGGGCACGCGGCTGTCCGGCGGCGAGCAGCAGATGCTCGCGGTGGCGCGGATCCTGCGCACCGGCGCGAACCTGCTGCTGCTCGATGAAATTTCCGAAGGCCTCGCGCCGGTGATCGTGCAGGCGCTCGCGCGCATGATCGTCGCGCTGAAGGCGCGCGGCTACACGGTCGTGATGGTCGAACAGAATTTCCGCTTCGCCGCGCCGCTCGCCGATCGCTTCTACGTGATGGAACATGGCCGCATCGTCGAGCATTTCCGCTCATCCGAACTGGAAGGCAAGATGCCGATCCTTCACGACCTGCTCGGGGTGTGACGCCGCCCCGTTTCCCTTGCCGCTAGCCGTGGCGGCCTACGAACAACCACAACGCATCAGAACAACAGGAGACGTCAATGAAAATGAAGACCCTCGCACACGCGTGCCTGGCGGTCGCGACCGCAGCGTTCACCGCCGGCGCCGCACACGCCGCGGATAGCGTGAAGATCGGCTTCATCACCGACATGTCGGGGCTGTACGCGGACATCGACGGGCAGGGCGGCCTCGAGGCGATCCGGATGGCGGTCGCCGACTTCGGCGGCAAGGTGCTCGGCAAGCCGATCGAGGTCGTCTATGCCGATCACCAGAACAAGGCGGACATCGCCGCGTCGAAGGCGCGCGAATGGATGGACCGCGGCGGGCTCGACCTGCTGGTCGGCGGCACGAACTCCGCGACCGCGCTGTCGATGAACCAGGTCGCGGCCGAGAAGAAGAAGGTCTACATCAACATCGGCGCGGGCGCCGACACGCTGACCAACGAGCAGTGCACGCCGTACACGGTCCACTACGCATACGACACGATGGCGCTCGCGAAGGGCACCGGCTCGGCGGTGGTGAAGCAGGGCGGCAAGAGCTGGTTCTTCCTGACCGCCGACTACGCGTTCGGCAAGGCGCTCGAGAAGAACACGTCGGACGTCGTGAAGGCGAGCGGCGGCCAGGTGCTCGGCACGGTGCGGCACCCGCTGTCGGCGTCGGACTTCTCGTCGTTCCTGCTGCAGGCGCAGTCGTCCAAGGCGCAGATCCTCGGCCTCGCGAACGCGGGCGGCGACACGATCAACTCGATCAAGGCCGCGAAGGAGTTCGGCATCACGAAGTCGATGAAGATCGCCGCGCTGCTGATGTTCATCAACGACGTGCACAGCCTCGGCCTCGAGACGACGCAGGGCCTCGTGCTGACCGACAGCTGGTACTGGAACCGCGACGCGACGGCGCGCCAGTGGGCGCAGCGCTACTTCGGCAAGATGAAGAAGATGCCGTCGAGCCTGCAGGCGGCCGACTACTCGTCGGTGACGACCTACCTGAAGGCGGTCCAGGCGGCCGGCACGACCGACTCCGACAAGGTGATGGCCGAGCTGAAGAAGGCGAAGATCAACGACTTCTACGCGAAGGGCTACATCCGCCAGGACGGCAGCATGATTCACGACATGTACCTGATGGAAGTGAAGAAGCCGTCGGAATCGAAGGAGCCGTGGGACTACTACAAGGTGCTCGCGACGATTCCGGGCGAGCAGGCGTTCACGACCAAGCAGGAGACGCGCTGCGCGGCATGGAAGTAAGCGCGGGCGCGGCCGCAGCGATGTGGCCGCTGCACCGCCCGCGTGCGCGACGGCATGACGGTTGCGCACGCAACGAAACTCATTCGGACGGCTAAGTCGATGGAAATCTTTGGCATTCCGTTGCCGGCGATGCTGAGCCAGTTGCTGCTCGGGCTCGTCAACGGCTCGTTCTACGCGATCCTGAGCCTCGGGCTGGCGGTGATCTTCGGGCTGCTCAACGTGATCAACTTCGCGCACGGCGCGCTGTTCATGCTGGGCGCGATGCTCGCGTGGATGGGGCTGTCGTATTTCGGGTTGCCGTACTGGGCGATGCTCGCGCTCGCACCGCTGATCGTCGGCGCGTTCGGGATCCTGGTCGAGCGCTCGATGCTGCGCTGGCTGTACAAGCTCGATCACCTGTACGGGCTGCTGCTCACGTTCGGCCTCACGCTCGTCGTCGAAGGCGTGTTCCGCTCGGTCTACGGGTCGTCCGGCCAGCCGTACGACGTGCCTTCGCAGCTGTCCGGCGCGACCAATCTCGGCTTCATGTTCCTGCCGAACTACCGCGCGTGGGTGGTCGTCGCGTCGCTCGCGGTGTGTCTCGCGACCTGGTTCGTGATCGAGAAGACGCGCCTGGGCGCCTATCTGCGCGCGGGCACCGAGAACCCGAAGCTCGTCGAGGCGTTCGGTGTGAACGTGCCGATGATGATCACGCTCACCTACGGCTTCGGCGTCGCGCTCGCAGCATTCGCGGGCGTGCTCGCGGCGCCGGTGATCCAGGTGTCGCCGCTGATGGGCCAGCCGATGATCATCACCGTGTTCGCGGTGGTCGTGATCGGCGGGATGGGCTCGATTCTCGGCTCGATCATCACCGGGCTGATGCTCGGCGTGATCGAGGGCTTCACGCGCGTGTTCTATCCGGAAGCGTCGGCCACGGTGGTGTTCGTGATCATGGCGATCGTGCTGCTGATCCGCCCGGCTGGCCTGTTCGGCAAGGAAAAATGATGCAGAGAAAAGTGCTCTACGGCGTGCTGCTCGCCGCACTGCTCGCAGCCCCCTTCATCGGCGCGTATCCGGTGTTCGTGATGAAGGTGCTCACGTTCGCGCTGTTCGCGGCCGCGTTCAACCTGCTGATCGGCTATACGGGGCTGCTGTCGTTCGGCCATGCGATGTTCCTCGCGACCGCCGGCTACGCGACCGGCTATACGATCCAGACGCTCGGCTTCACGCCGGAGCTCGGCGTGCTCGTCGGCACCTTCGCCGCGACGTTGCTCGGGCTCGTCGTCGGCCTGTTCGCGATCCGCCGGCAAGGCATCTACTTCGCGATGATCACGCTCGCGTTCGCGCAGATGGTCTATTTCATCTACCTGCAGGCGCCGTTCACGCACGGCGAGGACGGCCTGCAGGGCGTGCCGCGCGGGCATCTGTTCGGGGTCGTCGACCTGTCGAACGACGTCGCGCTCTACTACGTCGTGCTCGCGGTGATCGTCGCGGCGTGCGCGTTCATCGTGCGCATCGTGCACTCGCCGTTCGGCCAGGTGCTCGTCGCGATCAAGGAGAACGAAGCGCGAGCGATCTCGCTCGGCTACGACACCGACCGCTTCAAGCTGCTCGCGTTCATCCTGTCGGCCGGGCTCGCGGGGCTGGCCGGTTCGCTGAAGGTGCTGGTGCTCGGCTTCGAGACGCTGTCCGACGCGTACTGGACGATGTCGGGCCTCGTCGTGCTGATGACGCTCGTCGGCGGGATGGGCACGCTGTTCGGGCCGCTGCTCGGCGCGGCGCTGATCGTCGCACTGGAGGACCGGCTCGGCGACATCGGCGAATGGCTCGCGTCGGTGACGGGCATCGGCTGGTTCCACTCGCTCGGCGAATCGGCGACGATCGTCACCGGGCTGATCTTCATCGCATGCGTGCTTGCGTTCCGGCGCGGGATCGTCGGCGAGATGGTCGCACGGGTCAAGACGCTCAGGCCGTCCTGATTGCAGCGCGCCGCGGCGTGGCGACGCGTTGATGCGAAGCACCATCCGGCGCGGCCGGGAAGGGCGTTGCGGCGGCCTCGGGACGGTGCCGCGCGGCAAGGCTGGTGCCCCATTTTCGTGCGGCGATGCACCATAGGGGTAAATGCTAAGTTGTCGCAGGGTGAAAGGTCCTTTAATCTTCGTTTCAGTTCTGATGCACCGCGAAACGAATTTGCAGGTGGAGAACGAGGAGACAATCGAGGCACAAAGTGCCCGGACCCCAAAGCGCTGTTGGACGGAATCCAACAGCGCTTTTTCATTTGTGTGCGCGAATTTCCATTGATGGTGCAGGCGAGTGGCGCCGCGTTTCCCGCGCCCGTTTCTGCCTCACCTCATCTCGCATCGCTCGCGTTTCATCCCGTCCCCCCGTTTTCGTCCAATCCTGCCGGTCGATCGCCGCTGGCGCGCAGCCACGCGCATGCCGTCCGGGCTTACCCGGTTGGCGTGCGCAAAAAGCGTCCGTTACACTCAGCTTTCGCCGACCGTGCGGTCGGGAAAATAGTCGGCAGTTCTCCTACAAGCAAAATGCAGAAGAGGGAGTGCGGTTGGATGAGAAGCGCGGGACGATGGATCGGGGTGCGAGGGGCGGCTGGCGCCGCTCGTTCGGGTGCGGCGGTGCATCGGTATGCCCGGGCTTTCACGAGCCGTCCTGCGGACGGTATGCGCGTTCTGGCGCGATTGCCCGGCACGGCGGCTTCTCCGGTCGTTGCGTTCGCATCCGACGCGTCGTTCGGATGCGCATGAACCGCCGGTTTTCCGATCGTGTGCCGCGCGCTTGCGGAGCCGAACCAGGCTCGGCCGGCCGACCTTCCCGCGATCGTTGCATTCGCATCGATCGCGTCTCGCGCAACGCTGCGTTTCTCCGTTCCCTTCATCCTGGCGACATTGCTGCCGCGCATCGTGGCGGTCGAACGACCGTTTCGGAACGCGCCGCGGCGCGTGCGTGCGTGCGATCGCCGGGGCTCGATTGCGACGCCGGCGTTTCACGGGAAAACGAGCGTAGACGCGGTACGGCGAGATAGTTAATTTATTAACTTGTTTGAGGACCGGGAGCCGCCCGAGCGACCCACGGATTTTTCGAGCAGCGTTTGGAGACAACGTAAATGAAGATGAATCGATGGATGGAGGTTCTGCTTGCCGCGGGCCTCGTGGGTGCGGCGGCCACGGCGTCGGCGCAGGTGAAGATCGGCGTGACGCTGTCGGCCACCGGGCCGGCCGCCTCGCTCGGGATTCCGGAAAAGAACACGATCGCGCTGCTGCCGAAGGAAATCGCGGGCAAGAGCGTCCAGTACATCGTGCTCGACGATGCGTCCGACACGAGCCGCGCGGTGCAGAACGTGCGCAAGCTGATCGACGAGGATCACGTCGACGCGATCATCGGCTCGTCCGTCACGCCGAACTCGCTCGCGATGCTCGATCCGGTGTCGCAGGGCAAGACGCCGACGATCTCGCTCGCGGCGAGCGCGCAGATCATCTCGCCGATGGACGCGAAGCGCGCATGGATGTTCAAGGTGCCGCAGAACGACCAGCTGATGGCCGACGCGATCGCCGGCTACATGGCGAAGCATGGCGTGAAGACGGTCGGCTTCATCGGCTTCGCCGATGCGTACGGCGACAGCTGGTACAAGACGTTCAGCGCGGCGGCCGAGAAGAACGGCCTGAAGCTCGTGTCGAACGAGCGCTTCAACCGCACCGACGCGTCGGTGATGGGGCAGGTGCTGAAGCTGTTGGGCTCGAATCCCGACGCGGTGCTGATCGCCGGTTCGGGCACGCCGGCCGCGCTGCCGGCCAAGACGCTGAAGGAGCGCGGCTACAAGGGCAAGGTGTACCAGACGCACGGCGTCGCGAACAACGACTTCCTGCGCGTGTGCGGCAAGGACTGCGAAGGCGAGATCCTGCCGGCCGGCCCGGTGCTCGTGACCGACCAGTTGCCCGATTCGAATCCGGTGAAGAAGCCGGCGCTCGGCTACAAGGCCGCATACGAAAAGGCGTACGGGGCCGGTTCGCTGGCGACCTTCGGCGGCCATGCATGGGATGCGGGCCTGCTGCTGCAGCGTGCGATTCCCGATGCGCTGAAGAAGGGCCAGCCGGGCACCGAGGCGTTCCGCGAGGCGCTGCGCGCATCGCTCGAGAGCGTGAAGGATCTGCCCGTGTCGCACGGTGTGATCAACACGACGGCGACCGATCACAACGGCTTCGACACGCGGGCGCGCGTGATGGTGCAGATCGTCGACGGCAAGTGGAAGCTGCAGGCCGAGTAAGCACCACGTGAAACCGGCGGGCGCGGCGCGAACGGTGCCGTGCGCGCCGTCGGCGGCGCGGCGATCCGTGCTCGCGCCGCATGGAATGCCGGGAAGCCCGCAACGCGACGCCTGACCGCCGGTCTTGCCGTCCGCGCGCGGGCCGTTCCCGTCGCCGTTTCTCCGCAGCATTCTCGATACACGAAACGTATGGATCTCTCGATTGCGGCGATCCTCGCGCAAGACGGCATCACGACCGGCGCCATTTATGCATTGCTGTCGCTGGCGCTCGTGCTGGTGTTTTCCGTCACGCGGGTGATCTTCATTCCCCAGGGCGAATTCGTCGCCTACGGTGCGCTCACGCTTGCGGCGTTGCAGGCGCAGAAATTTCCCGCCACCTGCTGGCTGCTGTTCGTGATGGGCATCGCGTGCTTCCTGCTGGAAGTCGGCGGCCTGGTCCGCCATCGCGAACGCCGCCATCAACTCGGCCGCACGCTCGCGACGCTCGGCAGCCGCTACGTGCTGCTGCCGCTCGCGGTGTTCGCGATCACGCGCAGCTTTGCCGCGCAGCCGCTGCCTATGCTTGCGCAGATCGCGTTGACGCTCGCGATCGTCGTGCCGATGGGGCCGTTCGTCTACCGGCTCGTCTATCAGCCGATCGCCGAAGGCACGACGCTGCTGTTGCTGATCGTGTCGGTCGCCGTCCATTTCGCGATGGTCGGCCTCGGGCTCGTGATGTTCGGCGCTGAAGGCTCGCGCACCAACGGCTTCGCGGATGCGTCGCTGTCGGTCGGCAGCATGACGGTGTCGGTGCAGAGCATCCTCGTGGTCGTGACCGCGCTGGTGCTGATCGGCGCGCTCTACGTGTACTTCGGCCGCACGATCGCCGGCAAGGCGCTGCGCGCGACGTCGGTGAACCGGCTCGGCGCGCGGCTGGTCGGCATCGGCACGACCGAAGCAGGGCGGCTCGCATTCACGCTGGCGGCCGGGCTCGGTGTGCTGTCCGGCATCCTCGTCGGTCCGTTGACGACGATCTATTACGACTCCGGCTTCCTGATCGGCCTGAAGGGTTTCGTGGGCGCGATCATCGGCGGGCTGGTCAGTTATCCGCTCGCGGCCGCCGGCTCGCTGCTGGTCGGCGTGCTCGAATCGTATTCGTCATTCTGGGCGAGCGCGTACAAGGAAGTGATCGTGTTCACGCTGATCATCCCGGTGCTGCTGTGGCGCAGTTTCGCGGCGCCGCATGCGGAAGAGGAAGAGGAGTGACACGATGAAGACGATGGTACGCAACAAGACCTTCTGGGTGTTTCTCGTGGTGCTGTTCGCGCTGCCGGTGCTGCCCGGCGCGCTGCAGGTGCCCGAATACTGGATCACGCTGCTGAACTACATCGGCCTCTACGCGATCGTCGCGATCGGGCTCGTGCTGCTGACGGGCGTCGGCGGGATGACGAGCTTCGGGCAGGCCGCGTTCGTCGGCATCGGCGCGTATGCGACCGCATTCCTGACCACGCGATACGGCGTGTCGCCGTGGCTCGCGCTGATCGTCGGCGTCGTGCTGACGGCGCTCGTCGCGCTGGTACTGGGCGCGGTCACGATGCGCCTGTCCGGGCATTTCCTGCCGCTCGGCACGATCGCGTGGGGGCTCGCGCTGTTCTATCTGTTCGGCAACCTCGAGTTGCTCGGCAAGTACGACGGGATCAACGGGATTCCGGCACTGAACCTGTTCGGCATCGAGCTCGGCAGCGGCCGCAGCCTGTACTTCCTGATCTGGGTCGTCGTGCTGGCCGCGATCGTGTCGGTGCAGAACCTGCTCAACAGCCGGCCCGGCCGCGCGATCCGCGCGCTGCGCGGCGGCGGCGTGATGGCCGAAGCGATGGGCGTGAACACCGCGTGGATGCGCGTCGTGATCTTCACCTACGCGGCCGTGCTCGCCGCGGTATCGGGCTTCCTGTACGCGCACCTGCAGCGCGCGGTGAACCCGACCCCGTTCGGCCTGAACCACGGGATCGAATTCCTGTTCATGGCCGTGGTCGGGGGCGTGTCGCACGTATGGGGCGCGGTGCTCGGTGCGGCGATCCTCACCGTGCTGCAGGACTACCTGCAGACGCTGTTGCCGAAGCTGCTCGGCTCGGAAGGCAACTTCGAGATCATCGTGTTCGGCGTGCTGATGGTGCTGTTGCTGCAGTACGCGCGCCAGGGCGTATGGCCGTTCGTCGCGAAGCTGTTTCCACGCGGGCCGCGCGCACATGTGCCCGACCATGCCGACCCGCTGCCGCAGCGCGCGAAGCCGGTGGCGGGCGAGCCGCTGCTCGTGGTCGACAACGCGCGCAAGCAGTTCGGCGGGCTGGTGGCCGTCAACGACGTCAGTTTCGACGTGAAAGCGGGGCAGATCGTCGGCCTGATCGGCCCGAACGGCGCGGGCAAGTCGACCACGTTCAACCTCGTGACCGGCGTGCTGCAGCCGACCGGCGGCACGATCACGTTCCGCGGCGAGCGGATCAACGGGCTCACGTCGCGCCAGATCGTCCGCCGCGGGATCGGCCGGACGTTCCAACACGTGAAGCTACTGCCGACGATGACGGTGCTCGAGAACGTCGCGATCGGCGCGCATTTGCGCGGCCATACGGGCGTCTGGCGCAGCATCGCGCGGCTCAATGCACATGAGGAAGCGCAGCTGCTGGCTGAAGCGGCACGACAGATCCGCCGCGTCGGGCTGGAGAAGCACATGTACGACGAAGCGGGCAGCCTCGCGCTTGGCCAGCAGCGGATTCTCGAAATCGCGCGCGCGCTGTGCTGCGATCCGACGCTGCTGCTGCTCGACGAGCCGGCGGCCGGGCTGCGCTACCAGGAGAAGCAGCAGCTCGCGGACTTGCTGCGGCGCCTGAAGGCCGAAGGGATGAGCGTGTTGCTCGTGGAACATGACATGGATTTCGTGATGAACCTCACCGACCGGCTGGTGGTGATGGAATTCGGCACGCGGATCGCGGAAGGGCTGCCGCAGGACGTGCAGCAGGATCCGGCGGTGCTCGAAGCGTATCTGGGCGGGGTGGAGTGATGACGGACACGACGATGCCGATTCTCGAGGTACGCGGGCTGGCGGTGCGGTACGGAAAGGTCGAGGCGCTGCACGGTGCGGCGATCAAGGTCGGCGCAGGGCAGATCGTCAGCGTGATCGGCCCGAACGGAGCCGGCAAGTCGACGCTGCTGAACGCGATCATGGGCGCGTTGCCGGTGACCGGGCACGCGTCGGGCGCGATCGTTTACCGCGGTAACGACGTAGGCGCATTGCCCGTCGAGCAGCGCGTCGCGCGCGGGATGTGCCTTGTGCCGGAAAAGCGCGAGCTGTTCAGCACGATGACCGTCGAGGACAACCTCGTGCTGGGCGCGTATCGCCGCAAGGTCGCGGGTGAGTCGAACTTCCTCGACCAGCTCGATCATGTGTTCGCGCTGTTTCCGCGGCTCAAGGAGCGGCGCAAGCAGGCGGCCGGCACGCTGTCGGGCGGCGAACGGCAGATGCTTGCGGTGGGCCGCGCGCTGATGGGTAAGCCCGACCTGCTGATGCTGGACGAGCCGAGCCTCGGGCTGGCGCCGCTGATCGTGAAAGAGATTTTTCATATCATCAGCGCGTTGCGTGGCACGGGCGTCGCGACGCTGCTGATCGAGCAGAACGCGCGGGCCGCGCTACAGATCTCGGACTACGGCTATGTGCTGGAGACCGGCGAGTTTGCGCTGGAAGGGCCGGCTGCCGAGTTGGCACAGAATCCGCAGGTAATCGAAACGTATCTGGGGCTTGCGAAGAAAACGGCTTGATGGGTGAGGCGGTGGGCGGGAAACGGGCGGCGTGTTTCACGTGAAACACGCCGTTTTTGTTTCGGGGGAGGGCGACGTGACGGTGAATCGAGTGTGGGGATAAGTGCCGGAGCAACCAGCGGAAGCACTGTGACGAGAGTGCGGGCTCATCGCGTCGGGTTGCACAGGGAATGAGCGTTGACGGTGGTCGGTCGCCACAGGGGATAAGTGCCGGGCGATTGACCGGAAATACTGTGATGTCACGGTGATGTCGGTTCACGAGCCGCTACCGGGTCCTCGGTTTTGCACAGCTTGGCGATGTGCGGTGAGGTCGCGCCAGCGCCGCCAAGGCCGGCTAGGCGGCACAGCTCGGCCGATCGGCCGAAAAAAACCGGCTAAATGAACGGTCCCTACCATTCGGACGGCCTTCGGGTGAAAAGCGAACCCGCTATAATTCGGCCCATACATTTCTCAGATAGGTTCGTGCGCAGTCCTGCGCGCGGAATCCACCATGCTTTTTCCCACAGAATTTGACGTCATCGTCGTCGGCGGCGGGCACGCCGGCACGGAGGCCGCGTTGGCATCGGCCCGTATGGGTGCGAAGACGCTGCTGCTGACCCATAACATCGAAACGCTCGGGCAGATGAGCTGCAATCCGTCGATCGGCGGTATTGGCAAGGGCCATCTGGTCAAGGAAGTCGATGCGCTCGGCGGCGCGATGGCCGCTGCGACGGACGAGAGCGGTATTCAGTTCCGGATCCTGAATTCGTCGAAAGGCCCGGCCGTGCGCGCGACGCGTGCGCAGGCCGACCGTATCCTGTACAAGGCTGCGATCCGCCATCGGCTCGAGAACCAGCCGAACCTGTGGCTGTTCCAGCAGGCCGTCGACGATCTGATGGTCGAAGGCGACCGCGTGGTGGGCGCCGTCACGCAGATCGGCATCCGCTTCCGCGCACGTGCGGTGGTGCTGACGGCGGGTACCTTCCTCGACGGCAAGATCCACGTCGGCCTGAACAATTACACGGGCGGTCGCGCGGGCGATCCGGCGGCCGTGTCGCTGTCGGCGCGTCTGAAGGAACTGAAGCTGCCGCAGGGCCGCCTGAAGACCGGTACGCCGCCGCGTATCGACGGCCGCTCGATCGACTTTTCGAAGCTGGACGAGCAGCCGGGCGACCTCGATCCGATCCCGGTGTTCTCGTTCCTGGGCCGTGCGGAGCAACATCCGCAGCAGTTGCCGTGCTGGGTCACGCATACGAACGAGCGCACGCACGACATCATTCGCGGCGGCCTCGACCGGTCGCCCATGTATACAGGCGTGATCGAAGGTGTCGGCCCGCGTTACTGCCCGTCGATCGAGGACAAGATCCACCGGTTCGCGTCGAAGGAATCGCACCAGATCTTCCTCGAGCCGGAAGGGCTGACGACCAACGAGTTCTATCCGAACGGGATTTCGACGAGCCTGCCGTTCGATGTGCAGCTCGAACTCGTGCACTCGATGCGCGGCCTCGAGAATGCGCACATCCTGCGCCCCGGCTATGCGATCGAATACGACTACTTCGACCCGCGCGCGCTGAAGGCATCGCTCGAGACGAAGGCGATCAACGGGCTGTTCTTTGCGGGCCAGATCAACGGCACGACGGGCTATGAAGAAGCGGCCGCTCAAGGCCTGCTGGCCGGTCTGAACGCAGGCCGTTACGTGCAGGAGAAGGACGCATGGTGCCCGCGTCGCGACCAGGCGTACCTTGGCGTGCTGGTCGACGACCTCGTCACGCGTGGCGTGGCCGAGCCGTACCGGATGTTCACGAGCCGTGCGGAGTATCGTCTGAGCCTGCGTGAAGACAATGCGGACATGCGCCTGACCGAGATCGGCCGCGAGCTGGGGCTGGTCGACGATGTGCGCTGGGATGCATTCAGCCGGAAGCGCGACGCTGTTTCACGTGAAACCGAACGACTGAAGTCGACATGGGTAACGCCGAAGACGCTGCCGCCGGAAGAGGCGACCGCGCTGCTCGGCAAGGCGATCGATCACGAGTACAGCCTCGCGGAGCTGCTGCGTCGCCCGGGTATCAGCTACGACGGCGTGTGCGGCCTGAAGGGCGGCGAATGCGGTCCGGCGGAGCCGTTGGCCGACGATCCGGTGCTGCTCGAGCAGATCAAGGAGCAGGTCGAGATCGGTATCAAATATCAGGGCTATATCGAACGCCAGGCGAGCGAGATCGAGCGCAACGATGCGAACGAGAACACGCGCCTGCCGGACGGTATCGACTATCGCGAGGTGCGCGGCCTGTCGTTCGAAGTGAGCCAGAAGCTCAACGAGTTCCGGCCGGAAACGATCGGCCAGGCATCGCGGATCTCGGGCGTCACGCCGGCTGCGATCTCGCTGCTGATGGTGCACCTGAAGCGCCGTGGCCTCGGCCGTCGTAATGGCACTGCCGCAGAGGCGACCGAGCAGGGGGACGGCACCGTCCCGACGCAACAATGACGGCGCGTCGCGCGCCGGCGGTTAATCGGGACGTACTTGAACAAATGCTCGTCGACGGCACGGCCGCGCTCGACATCGCATTGACGGATACACAACGCAACCAGCTGCTCGATTACGTCGCGCTGCTCGGCAAGTGGAACGCGGTCTACAACCTGACCGCGATCCGCGACCCGAAGCAGATGCTGATCCAGCACATTCTTGATTCACTCTCCATCGTTCCGCATCTGCGCGACCGTGCATCGGCGCGCGTGCTCGACGTGGGTTCGGGCGGCGGGTTGCCCGGTATCGTGCTGGCGATCGTCCGGCCGGACTGGCAAGTGACGCTGAACGATATCGTGCAGAAGAAGTCTGCATTCCAGACTCAGATGCGTGCGGAGCTGAAGCTCGCGAACCTGTCGGTCGTCACCGGGCGGGTCGAATCGCTGCAGCCGGGTGTCGAAGTGCCGGAAAAATTCGACATGATCGTATCCCGCGCCTTCGCGGATCTATCCGACTTCGTTAAACTTGCTCGACATCTCGTCGCGCCCGGCGGATCGATCTGGGCGATGAAGGGTGTCCACCCGGACGACGAAATTGCACGGCTGCCGGAAGGCAGTCGCGTAAAGCAGACGATGCGGCTGGCGGTACCGATGCTCGATGCCGAACGGCATCTGATCGAGGTCACCGTCGACGAGGCGAATTGAAGGCGCGCGGTAGCGCGCTGTTTGTTTGAAGGTAAAGGGAACACACCAACGATGGCAAAGATCTTCTGCGTTGCGAACCAGAAGGGGGGCGTCGGCAAGACGACGACATCGGTCAATCTCGCCGCAAGCCTTGCAGCGCAGGAGCAACGAGTCCTGCTGATCGATCTCGACCCGCAGGGCAACGCGACGATGGGTAGCGGGATCGACAAGGCCGCCTGCGAGTCGACTGTGTACGAAGTGCTGGTTGACGGCGTCTCGGTGACGGACGCACGCGTGCGTCCGGAGGGTGTCACGTACGACGTGCTGCCGGCCAACCGCGAGCTGTCGGGTGCCGAGATCGAACTGATCAGCATCGACAACCGCGAGCGTCGGTTGAAGGCCGCGCTCGAGCATGTGGCCGACGACTACGACTTCGTGCTGATCGATTGCCCGCCGACGCTGTCGCTGCTGACGCTGAACGGGCTGTGCGCGGCGCATGGCGTCGTGATCCCGATGCAGTGCGAGTACTTCGCGCTGGAAGGGTTGTCGGATCTCGTCAACACGATCAAGCAGGTCCACGCGAACATGAACCGCGACCTGAAGATCATCGGCTTGTTGCGCGTGATGTTCGATCCGCGCATCACGCTGCAGCAGCAAGTCTCCGATCAACTGAAAGCGCACTTCGGCGACAAGGTGTTCGACGCGGTGATTCCGCGCAACGTGCGCCTCGCGGAAGCGCCGAGTTACGGGTTGCCGGGCGTCGTGTTCGACCGCAATTCGCGCGGTGCGCAGGCGTATCTCCAGTTCGGTGCCGAGATGATCGATCGCGTGCGCGCGTTCGAGGTGTCGTGATCCGGACATGAGCGAAGCGAGGAAGAAAGACATGAACGCGGTACCAAAGAAGAAGGGCTTGGGACGTGGCCTCGAAGCGCTGCTCGGCGGCAGTGCGGACATCACCGAAGCGGTGAAGATCGAAGGGGCACCGAACACGCTCGCGCTCGGCAAGCTGCAGGCCGGCAAGTACCAGCCGCGGACGCGGATGGACGAAGGCAGCCTGCAGGAGCTGGCGGCCAGCATTCGCGCGCAAGGCGTGATGCAGCCGATCCTGGTACGACCCATTTCATCTGACAAATACGAGATCATCGCAGGCGAGCGGCGTTTCCGCGCGGCACGCCTGGCTGGCCTCGACGAAGTGCCGGTGCTCGTGAAGGACGTGTCCGATCAGGCAGCCGCGGCGATGGCGCTGATCGAGAACATCCAGCGCGAGGACCTGAACCCGCTGGAAGAGGCGCACGGCATCCAGCGTTTGCTCGACGAGTTCGGTTTCACGCACGAACAGGCGGCCGAATCGGTCGGCCGTTCGCGCAGCGCGGTATCGAACCTGCTGCGCCTGCTGAACCTTGCTTCGCCGGTGCAGACGATGCTGCTGGCCGGCGATCTCGACATGGGGCACGCGCGAGCGCTGCTCGCGGTCGACGCCGCGACGCAGATCACGCTCGCGCATCAGGTCGTGAACAAGCGCATGTCGGTGCGCGAGACCGAGAAGCTGGTCGCGCACACGACGAAGGAAGCGCCGGCGGTGAAGGCGCGTGCGAAGGATGACGGCGGCCGCGACACGCGCCGTCTCGAGGAGGAGTTGTCCGACCTGCTCGCGTCGACGGTGAAGATCAAGCTCGGCCGCCGCGGGCGAGGGCAGGTGCTGATCGACTTCGGCAACCTCGACGCGCTCGAGGGCATTCTCGCGCGCCTTCGCGGCAACGTCGCGACGGAAGAGTAACGAGGTGCGATTGACGGAGAACATGGGCGCGGCAGCGCCGCGCCGATGGCTCGGATGGCTGATGCAGGAGCCGGTGCTGGCGGTACTGGCGCTTGCACTGATTATTCTTCAATGGTTGCGTCCGCAACCAATTGCCACATTGGCCGGTCTCGTCGACTGGCAGACCGTCGCGACGCTCGCGGGTCTGCTGATGCTGACCAAGGCGCTCGAGCTGTCCGGGTGCCTGATGTGGCTCGCGCATCGCATCGTGCATCACGTGCATTCCGAGCGCGGGCTGGCGATGCTGCTCGTCGTGTTCGCGGCGGCGCTCGCGATGTGGCTCACCAACGATGTCGCGCTGTTCGTCGTCGTGCCGCTGATGGTGTCGCTGCGCCTGCTGACGCCGCTGCCTTTCCGGCGGCTCGTGATCGTGGTCGCGCTGGCCGTCAATGCGGGGTCCGTCGCGACACCGCTCGGCAATCCCCAGAACCTGTTCCTGTGGCAATTGAGCGGCGTGTCGTTCGGCCGCTTCGTCGTCACGCTCGGGCCGCTCGCGCTGGCGCTGATGGCGCTGCTGCTCGTGCTGACGGCGTGTGCGTTTCGCGCGAAGCCGCTCGATCTGTCGGGAGACGTTCAGGCCGTCCCCGTCCAGCGCCTGCATGCGTTGCTCGCGGCGGTGCTGTTCGGTGCGTTCGTGCTGCTCGCCGACGCGCACCATCCCGTGCCGGGCCTGATCGCCGTCGTGATCGCGCTGCTGGTGGCGAGACGTGATGCAGTCCTGAAGATCGACTGGCTGCTGCTGCTGATTTTCGTGCTGATGTTCGTCGTGCTGCGCAGCGCGGCCGCGCTGCCCGTCGTGCACGACGCGATCGCGCGGACTCACCTCGATTCGCCGCTGCGCGTGTTCGCGGCAGGCGCGGTGCTGTCACAGGGCATCAGCAACGTGCCGGCGGCGATCCTGCTGTCGGAATTCACGCACGACTGGCGGGCGCTCGCGTTCGGCGTATCGGTCGGCGGTTTCGGTTTCGCGATCGGTTCGCTCGCGAACCTGATCGCGGTGCGTCTCGCGAAGGAGCCGCGCATGTGGCTGCCGTTTCACCTCGTGTCGATCCCGTTCGCGCTCGTGAGCGCGGCATTGGGTGCATGGTTGCTCGTGCGCGGTTAAGCGATGCGGCGGCCTGCGGTGCAGGCGCGCTGCAAGCTTGGCGGGGTGGGGCACAGCATTCGCAGTGGGTGAGAAGCCGGGGCTGTTGATAAGTGCGGCGATCCACAGTCGATCGACTGTGGCGGCACAACAACTGATTGCAGGCATCGACGCGCTCGCGTGCGAGCGTATTTCACGCATCGCGCTCGTCGCGGTGGTCACAGTATTTCCTCTCCTTCGCATCGCTGCGCCCGATCATTTTCCGTGATCGCGTCACAGCAGAATTCCTGCTGCAAACGCGTCGCGCCGGTGTCGCCCGCACCAGGCGTCGATGCCACGTCATTGCCTCGTCGCCGGACTTTTTCGGGCAAGAAATACCCGTGCAAAAAAGCGACCTTACAACTGTCATCGTACGTCGTGGATTCGCGCGTTTTTCACATGATGAGGCGTCGTTTTACGCAGGTTTTTGTCGCGTCTAAAGCCTTGAATCACTTGCAACTATCGCTTACAATCGCCCGGATTTGTTAGCTAGGCACCCCTGAAAGCTTTCGGAAAGCAGGGGCCGGGTTCAAGGATTTTGCGGAAGATTGCGATGGCGGGTCAGGCGCCGAACGACGGGCACGATGATCACCGAGCGCAACGCACCGCTTCAGCGGCCGGCGAGCGGCGCGAGTCCGACGACGACTGGGATGCCGAGCAGCAAGATAACAACATCGTTCCGCTCACGCGGACGGAAGCCGAGAGGTTGTTCGGTCCGGACGTGAGCAAGCCGTCGCGCGTGACCCCCTACAAGGTGGTGATCGCGCAGGTGGTCTTGTCCCTGGTTGCAACGCTGGCGTGGTGGCTGTTTTCAAAGTCGCCGGGCGCCGCTGCGCAATCCGCGTTTCTGGGCGGGGCGATCGGCTGGGTGCCAAGCGCGTTGTTCGTGGCACGACTGAAGGCAGGTGGCTCGGCCACCGTGATGAGCTGGGTGATGGGCGAAGCCCTGAAGCTCGGCGTGACGATCGGGATGTTCGCCGCAGTGGCGTACGGCTACGCCGGCGTGCACTGGCCGGCACTCCTCGTCACCTACCTCGTCGTGCTGAAGACGTACTGGATCGCGCTGGCCTGGCGGTAAGCAACAAGCAGCGTGCGGTTTCGACAACGAATCGCACCGGCCCGTTCCCGCAATCGCGGCAATAGCGTATTGCGGAACGGGGCAAAACGATTTTCGACAATTTGGGTGGCATTAACGATATGGCAGCTAGCGAAGGCACGCGCGGTCCGGATCCGTCCGAGTACATTGCGCACCACTTGCAGAATTTCTCCACCTCGCATCAGACGTCGATTTTCGACATCCACGTCTGGAACCTCGACACGCTGTTCTGGTCGATCGTGTGCGGCATCGTGACGATCCTCCTGCTGCGTCTGGCCGCCCGCAAGGCGACGTCGGGCGTGCCGGGCCGTTTCCAGTGCGCGATCGAGATGCTCGTCGAAATGGTCGAGGATCAATCGAAGGCCATCGTCCACGGCAACCGCACCTTCATCGCTCCGCTCGCCCTCACGGTGTTCGTGTGGGTCGCGCTGATGAACTCCCTCGACTTCCTCCCCGTCGACCTGCCGGGCCGCGTGATCGGCCTGCTCGGTCTGTCGGACGTGATTTCCCACCATCGCATCGTCCCGACGGCCGACCTGAACGGCACGCTCGGCATCGCGCTCGGCGTGTTCGTCCTGATGATCTACTACAGCATCAAGATCAAGGGCGCGGGCGGCTTCGTGCATGAGCTGCTGTCGGCCCCGTTCGGTGCCCACCCGCTGCTGTGGATCCCTAACCTCGCGCTCAACATCGTCGAATATCTCGCGAAGACCGTCTCCCTCGGCATGCGGCTGTTCGGCAACATGTACGCGGGTGAGCTGTTGTTCCTGTTGATCGCCCTGCTCGGCAGCATGTGGAGCTTCGGTGGCGACGCAACGTTCCTCGGCTTCGTTGGTCACGTGATCGCGGGTAGCGTCTGGGCAATCTTCCACATCCTGATTGTTCTGTTGCAGGCATTCATCTTCATGATGCTGACGCTGGTGTATCTCGGCCAAGCGCACGACAAGCACTAAGCGCGGCGTGCAAAAAAGAGTTTCCGTTTTAGTTTTTTAAATCTCAGTTCCAAGTCTTTTCACAAAGGAGTGATCATGCAAGCTTACATCGCCAACATCCAGGGTCTGACCGCCATCGGTATCGGCATCATCATCGGCCTGGGTGCAATCGGCGCCTGTATCGGTATCGCGCTGATGGGTGGCAAGTACATCGAAGCCTGCGCACGTCAGCCGGAACTCATCAACCCGCTGCAAACGAAGATGTTCCTGCTGGCCGGCCTGATCGACGCTGCATTCCTGATCGGCGTTGGTGTCGCAATGCTGTTCGCGTTCGCGAACCCGCTCCTGTCGAAGCTCGTCGCAGGCTAAGGTTCCTCGGAAATATGCGACCGGCGTGAGCCGGCGCAGGGCGGAACGGAGACTTGGGGCGCTGATCGAATGCAACTCGATGAGCGCCTTACCGTTTCATTTTTCCGGAATAGCAGATAAGGAAACACCGTGAATCTCAACGCAACTCTGTTTGCGCAAATGGTCGTGTTCCTGGTCCTCGCGTGGTTCACGATGAAGTTCGTGTGGCCGCCGTTGATCAACGCCCTCGACGAACGTTCGAAGAAGATCGCCGACGGCCTCGCAGCCGCGGAGAAGGGCAAGGCGGAACTCGACGCAGCGCACAAGCGCGTGGACCAGGAACTCGCGCAGGCCCGCAACGACGGCCAGCAGCGCATCGCCGACGCTGAAAAGCGTGCCCAGGCGGTCGCCGAGGAAATCAAGGCCAACGCCCAGGCTGAAGCCGCCCGCATCGTCGCCCAGGCGAAAGCGGAAGCAGAACAGCAAATCGTGAAGGCGCGCGAAGCGCTGCGTGGCGAAGTCGCCGCGCTGGCCGTGAAGGGCGCCGAGCAGATCCTGAAGCGCGAAGTCGATCAAACGGCCCACGCCCAACTGCTGAATCAACTGAAAGCCGAGCTCTGATCATGGCCGAACTTGCAACCATCGCCCGCCCTTACGCAGAAGCGCTGTTCCGCGTGGCCGAGGGAGGTGACATCGCCGCCTGGTCCACGCTCGTGCAAGAGCTGGCCCAGGTTGCGCGTCTGCCGGAAGTGCTGTCGGTCGCGTCGAGCCCGAAGGTGACGCGCACGCAAGTAGCCGAGTTGCTGCTTGCTGCGGTGAAGTCGCCGGTCGCGGCCGGCGCCGAAGCGAAGAACTTCGTGCAGATGCTGGTCGACAATCATCGCATCGCGCTGCTGCCGGAAATCGCCGAGCAGTTCGAGGCGCTCAAGAACGAACGTGAAGGTGCAGCCGACGCCGAGATCGTGAGCGCGTTCCCGCTGAACGGCGCGGATCTCGAAAGCCTCGTCTCTGGCCTCGAACGCAAGTTCAAGCGCAAGCTGAAGCCGACGGTCGAAGTCGATTCGTCGCTGATCGGCGGCGTGCGCGTGACGGTCGGCGACGAAGTGCTCGACACCTCGGTTCGCGCGCGCCTCGCATCGATGCAGGCTGCCTTGACCGCCTGAGCGCCACGCCGGCACGCAACAGAATTGACTATCAGGAGCGAATAATGCAACTCAATCCCTCTGAGATCAGCGAGCTGATCAAGAGCCGGATCCAGGGCCTTGAAGCGAGCGCAGACGTTCGCAACCAGGGCACCGTGATCTCCGTGACCGACGGTATCGTGCGTATCCACGGCCTGTCGGACGTGATGCAGGGCGAAATGCTCGAGTTTCCGGGCAACACGTTCGGCCTCGCGCTGAACCTCGAGCGCGACTCGGTCGGCGCGGTGATTCTCGGCGAATACGAACACATCTCGGAAGGCGACATCGTCAAGACGACGGGCCGCATTCTCGAAGTCCCGGTTGGTCCGGAACTCGTCGGCCGCGTGGTCGATGCGCTCGGCAACCCGATCGACGGCAAGGGCCCGGTCAACGCGAAGCTGACCGACGCGATCGAAAAGATCGCCCCGGGCGTGATCTGGCGTAAGTCGGTGTCGCAGCCGGTGCAGACGGGCATCAAGTCGATCGACGCGATGGTGCCGATCGGCCGTGGCCAGCGTGAGCTGATCATCGGCGACCGTCAGTGCGGCAAGACCGCCGTGGCGCTCGACGCGATCATCAACCAGAAGGGCAAGGACCTGATCTGTATCTACGTCGCGATCGGCCAGAAGGCTTCGTCGATCATGAACGTGGTTCGCAAGCTCGAAGAAACGGGCGCGATGGAATACACGATCGTCGTCGCCGCTTCGGCTTCGGATTCGGCAGCGATGCAGTACCTCGCGCCGTACGCCGGCTGCACGATGGGCGAATACTTCCGCGACCGCGGCCAAGACGCGCTGATCATCTATGACGACTTGACCAAGCAGGCTTGGGCATACCGTCAGATCTCGCTGCTGCTGCGCCGCCCGCCGGGCCGTGAAGCATACCCGGGCGACGTGTTCTATCTGCACTCGCGTCTGCTCGAGCGTGCTGCTCGCGTGTCGGAAGAGTACGTCGAGAAGTTCACGAACGGCGAAGTGAAGGGCAAGAGCGGCTCGCTGACGGCACTGCCGGTCATCGAAACGCAGGCTGGCGACGTGACCGCGTTCGTTCCGACGAACGTGATCTCGATTACCGACGGCCAGATCTTCCTGGAAACCGACCTGTTCAACGCAGGCATCCGCCCGGCAATCAACGCCGGCGTGTCGGTGTCGCGAGTCGGCGGCGCCGCTCAGACGAAGGTCGTGAAGAAGCTGTCGGGCGGTATCCGTACCGACCTCGCGCAGTACCGTGAACTGGCCGCATTCGCGCAGTTCGCATCGGACCTCGACGAAGCGACCCGCAAGCAGCTCGAGCGCGGCCGCCGCGTGACGGAACTGCTGAAGCAGCCGCAGTACCAGCCGCTGCAGGTCTGGGAACTGGCCGTGTCGCTGTACGCCGCGAACAACGGCTACCTCGACGATCTCGACGTCAAGCAAGTGCTGTCGTTCGAGAAGGGCCTGCGCGACAACCTGAAGACCAGCCACGCTGACCTCATCAAGCGCATCGAAGACACCAAGGATCTCTCGAAGGACGACGAAGGCGCACTGCGCTCGGCGATCGAATCCTTCAAGAAGTCCGGTGCCTATTGATCCGCGAGTGACACACTGAGGCCGCGCGGGTGCTGATGCGCCCGCGCCGCTTCGGTCAAGGAGCAAGCTATGGCTGGAATGAAGGAAATTCGCGGCAAGATCAAGAGCGTGCAGAACACGCGCAAGATCACGAAGGCGATGGAGATGGTGGCTGCATCGAAGATGCGTCGCGCGCAGGAACGCATGCGCGCCGCTCGTCCGTATGCAGACAAGGTCCGTGCCATCGCCGCGCACATGAGCCGTGCGAACCCGGAGTACCGCCACCCGTTCATGGTGGCAAACGACGGCGCGCAGACGGCCGGCATCATCCTCGTCACGACGGACAAGGGTCTTTGCGGCGGTCTGAACACCAACGTGCTGCGTGCGACGGTGCAGAAGTTCAAGGAGCTGGAAGAGAAGGGCCAGAAGGTCGAAGCCACCGCGATCGGCGGCAAGGGCCTCGGGTTCCTGAACCGCTTCGGCGCGAAGGTGATGTCGCAGGTCGTGCACCTCGGCGACACCCCGCATCTGGACAAGCTGATCGGCGCCGTGAAGACGCAGCTCGATCTGTACTCGGAAGGCAAGCTGTCGGCGGTCTATATCGCTTACACGCGCTTCGTCAACACGATGAAGCAGGAAGCCGTGATCGAGCAGCTGCTGCCGCTGTCGTCGGAACACTTCGAAGCCGATGACGGTACGCCGGCCACGTCGTGGGACTACATCTACGAGCCGGACGCGCAGGCAGTCGTCGACGAACTGCTCGTGCGTTACGTCGAGGCGCTGGTGTACCAGGCCGTCGCGGAGAACATGGCGTCCGAGCAATCGGCGCGGATGGTCGCGATGAAGGCCGCGTCCGACAACGCGAAGACGGTGATCAGCGAACTGCAGCTCGTGTACAACAAGAGCCGCCAGGCCGCGATTACGAAAGAACTGTCGGAGATCGTCGGCGGCGCAGCCGCTGTTTAAGCGCGCGCCACGGACGACAACTGCGCCCTTGCGCGAGTAAAGAATCAGGTATTTAAAGGAAAAGCGATGAGTACTGCTGCTTTGGTAGAAGGCAAGATCGTACAGTGCATCGGCGCCGTTATCGACGTGGAATTCCCGCGCGACAGCATGCCGAAGATCTACGACGCGCTCATTCTCGATGGCTCGGAACTGACGCTCGAAGTCCAGCAGCAGCTGGGCGACGGCGTGGTCCGTACCATCTGTCTGGGTGCATCCGACGGCCTGCGCCGCGGCCTGACCGTGAAGAACACGAGCAAGCCGATTTCGGTTCCGGTCGGCAAGCCGACCCTCGGTCGTATCATGGACGTGCTCGGCCGTCCGATCGACGAAGCCGGCCCGATCGAAAGCGAAACGACGCGTTCGATCCACCAGAAGGCTCCGGCGTTCGACGAACTGTCGCCGTCGACCGAACTGCTCGAAACGGGTATCAAGGTCATCGACCTGATCTGCCCGTTCGCGAAGGGCGGCAAGGTTGGCCTGTTCGGCGGTGCTGGCGTGGGCAAGACCGTCAACATGATGGAGCTCATCAACAACATCGCGAAGGAACACGGCGGTTACTCCGTGTTCGCGGGCGTGGGCGAGCGTACCCGTGAAGGGAACGACTTCTACCACGAAATGAAGGACTCGAACGTTCTCGACAAGGTCGCGCTGGTGTACGGCCAGATGAACGAGCCGCCGGGCAACCGTCTGCGCGTCGCGCTGACCGGCCTGACGATGGCCGAGCACTTCCGTGACGAAGGCCTCGACGTGCTGTTCTTCGTCGACAACATCTACCGTTTCACGCTGGCCGGTACCGAAGTGTCGGCACTGCTCGGCCGTATGCCGTCGGCAGTGGGCTATCAGCCGACGCTGGCTGAAGAAATGGGCAAGCTGCAAGAGCGCATCACGTCGACCAAGAAGGGCTCGATTACGTCGGTCCAGGCCGTGTACGTCCCTGCGGACGACTTGACCGACCCGTCGCCGGCAACCACCTTCGGCCACCTGGACGCAACCGTCGTTCTGTCGCGTGACATCGCTTCGCTGGGTATCTACCCGGCGGTCGACCCGCTGGACTCGACGTCGCGCCAGATCGACCCGAACGTGATCGGTGAAGAGCACTACTCGATCACCCGTCGCGTTCAGCAGACGCTGCAGCGCTACAAGGAACTGCGCGACATCATCGCGATTCTGGGCATGGACGAACTGTCGCCGGAAGACAAGCTGTCGGTCGCACGTGCGCGTAAGATCCAGCGTTTCCTGTCGCAGCCGTTCCACGTCGCTGAAGTGTTCACGGGCTCGCCGGGCAAGTACGTGCCGCTGAAGGAAACGATCCGTGGCTTCAAGATGATCGTCGACGGCGAGTGCGACCACCTGCCGGAACAGGCGTTCTACATGGTCGGCACGATCGACGAAGCCTTCGAAAAGGCCAAGAAGATCCAGTAACGGCTTGAGTGAGTCGCAAGCCGGCGTGTGCCGGCCGGAGCAATCAGTCAGCGATGACTTTGTTCCGGCTGCTCGCGCCGGCCGCAATACGCTCAACCCGTGGATGAGATTGGAGTCGATATGGCAACCATCAAAGTAGACGTCGTCAGCGCGGAAGAGCAGATCTTCTCGGGCGAGGCGAAATTCGTCGCGCTGCCGGGCGAAACGGGTGAGCTGGGCATTCTGCCGGGCCACACGCCGCTCATCACCCGGATTCGTCCGGGTGCGGTGCGCATCGAAGTCGAGGGCGGCAACGACGAATTCGTGTTCGTCGCAGGCGGCATTCTCGAAGTGCAGCCGGGCGCCGTGACGGTGCTCGCCGATACCGCGATCCGCGGCAAGGACCTCGACGCGGCGAAAGCCGAGGAAGCGCGCAAGCGTGCCGAGGAAACGCTGCAGAACGCGAAGTCGGACCTCGACCTCGCAAAGGCGCAATCCGAGCTCGCGACCGCGATGGCGCAGCTCGAAGCGATCCAGCGTCTGGCGAAGATCCGCAGCCGGCACTGAGCCGCGCGCGCGTATCCCGCGAAAGAAAGCAGCCTTCGGGCTGCTTTTTTTTCGCCCGTCGTTTTCGTCTGTTTTTTGCGGGCCGGATCGTATCGTCCGGTCGTGCTATTTCATCCGTCCGCCGCGATTTGATGTCAGAGTGTCGTCAGCAGAGCGCGGCATCATCCGGCAGAGGCAGTCCGCCGCGATCGTGGCGGAGCAGGCAGGCGCGCGAGCCGCGCGCCGGGCCGATCAGACAAAAACGGACGGAGACATCGATGGCAGCAGACCTTGGCAAGGGGGCGCTGATCGCGCCCGAAAACGGACTGTCGTACGTGCGCGGCGCGACCGACGTGCCGCTATCCGAAGCGACGATCAGCCGGTTCCTGCTCGACACGGCCGGCCGCTTTCCCGATCGTCCGGCCGTCGTATTTCGCGAACAGCAGGTGCGCTGGACCTGGCGCGAATTCGCACACGAGGTCGACGTGCTCGCGGCGGGCCTCGCCGCGCTCGGGATCGTGAAGGGCGACTGCGTCGGCATCTGGTCGCCGAACCGCAGCGAATGGCTGCTCACGCAGTTCGCGACCGCGCGCATCGGCGCGGTGCTCGTCAACATCAACCCGGCCTACCGGCTCGCGGAACTCGAATACGCGCTGAACAAGGTCGGCTGCAAGGCCGTGATCGCGGCCGAGCGCTTCAAGACGTCCGCGTACGTCGAGATGCTGCAGACCATCGCGCCTGAGCTCGCGAGCGCGACGCCGGGCGACCTGCATGCGGCGCGCGTACCGAGCCTGCGAACGATCGTTTCGATGGGCGAGGCGGCGCCGGCCGGCATGTTCCGCTTCGCGGACGTGATGGCGCGCGGCCGCGACACGCTCGATGTCGCTCGGCTCGACGCGATCGGCGCGACGCTCGTGGCCACCGAGCCGATCAACATCCAGTTCACGAGCGGCACGACCGGCAGCCCGAAGGGCGCGACGCTCACGCACCGCAACGTCGTCAACAACGCACGCTCGATCGCGGCGGCGATGCGCTTCACCGAACAGGATTCGCTCTGCATCCCGGTGCCGTTGTATCACTGCTTCGGGATGGTGCTGGCCGTGCTCGCGTGCGTGTCGAAGGGCGCGGCGATGGTGTTCCCCGGCGAGGCATTCGATCCGGTCGCGACGCTCGCGGCCGTGGCCGACGAACGCTGTACCGCGCTGCACGGCGTGCCGACGATGTTCATCGCGGAACTCGATCATCCGGACTTCGCGAAGTTCGACCTGTCGACGCTGCGCACCGGCATCATGGCCGGCTCGCCGTGCCCGATCGAGACGATGAAGCGCGTCGTGTCGCAGATGCATTTGCGCGAGATCACGATCGCGTACGGGATGACGGAGACGAGCCCCGTGTCGTTCCAGAGTTCGACCGACGATCCGCTCGAGAAGCGCACGACGACGGTCGGGCGCATCCAGCCGCACCTGGAGGTGAAGATCGTCGATCCGAACGGCGAGATCGTGCCGGTCGGCGCGACGGGCGAGCTGTGCACGAAGGGCTATTCGGTGATGCTCGGCTATTGGGACGACGACGCGAAGACGCGCGAGGTGCTGGTCGACGGCTGGATGCATACGGGCGACCTCGCGACGCTCGACGCGGACGGCTACTGCAATATCGTCGGTCGGCTGAAGGACATGGTGATCCGCGGTGGCGAGAACGTGTATCCGCGCGAGATCGAGGAATTCCTGTTCAGGCATCCGAAGATTCAGAGCGCGCAGGTGTTCGGCGTGCCCGATCCGAAATACGGCGAGGAGCTGTGCGCGTGGATCGTGCTGCGCGCGGACGAGCAGATGACCGAGGACGACGTGCGCGCGTTCTGCAGCGGCCAGATCGCGCACTACAAGATTCCGCGCTACATCCGCTTCGTCGACGAGCTGCCTATGACGGTGACGGGCAAGGTGCAGAAGTTCGTGATGCGCGACCGGATGATCGAGGAACTGAAGCTGAACGTGCAGAAGACCGCGTGAGAGGCCGGTTGGCCGGCGGCAGGAAAAACGCGGCGGCCTGCGGGCCGTTGCGTTTTCGATGGACGAAAAAAAGCGGGCTTATTAGCCCGCTAAAAACCACACGCTACGGGGTTAGCGCGAGGAGACCAAAGATGAAACCGGATCCGGCGGGGGGCCGGAAACGACTCCAACAGGGATGCCCCTCGGAAGGGCTTCGGTACGTGACCGACTGGCTCGCAGCGCTTCGCGTCCGCTCACACTTGGCACACGAGACCGCATCCGTGTTGAAACCGTTGAGGCCATTGTGGGCGAATTGCTCACCCCTCGCGGTAACAAAGTGTTTCAGGTTGTAACGCCCGCCAGATAAGGCTTTCCGGGATTTTTTGCTGTTTTCGGGGTCCTGAAAAAGGTCATATTTACCCATCTTTTCCGCAGAGTTTTCAGCGGTTGCACATAATGCGTTTTTCATGCGTATCAGCATCGGTGAATGGCCGATTTACACGCCCGAATGTGCATCGCGCGGCACATATCGCATATGACGATTCATTCGTCAGAAAGATTTTGAAACGTGATCGGCGCGCGCGGTAGTCGGCTATTCGGCCAATTTTCGCGATTTTACGTCTTCAGCCCCCTGCGCCGTGTGTAACGGGGGGCGGCGGACGGCCATACTACCGCCCGCGCCCCGTTCGCCTGCTGCGATAGCGGGGGCGTGTCTGCTATCGGCCGCCGTTGCCGCCCGCGATCGTGCTTACTTCAGCCACTTGTCGGCGATCGCCTGGTATTCGCCGGTCGACAGCGCGAGGTGCAGCCACTGGTCGACATACTGCTGGAACACGACGTCGCCGCGCGGCACCATGTACGCCTTTTCGCCGAACTGGAACGGCTTGTCCGGATGCACCGAGCACAGGCCCGGATTCAGCTTTTGCTGCAGCAGCGTCTCGGATGCGTCCGTCACCATGACGTCCGCCTTGCCCGCGATGATCTGCTTGAAGATCGTCACGTTGTCAGGGTAGACGGTCAGGTTCGCGTGCGTGAAGAACTGCTTCGCGAAGCGCTCGTTGGTGCCGCCCGGGTTCACGATCACGCGTGTCTCGGGTCGGTCGATCTGTGCGACGGTCTGGTACTTGTCGGCGTCCGCGCAGCGCACGATCGGCGTCTTGCCGTCGACCACGTACGGCTGCGTGAAGAACACGCGCTTCTGGCGCTCGAGCGTCGTCGATACGCCGCCCACCGCGATATCGCACTTCGCGACGAAGTCGCTGGTGAGGTTCGACCAGCTCGTCTTCACGAAGTCGGCCTTCACGCCGAGCGATTTCGCGAGCGACTCGGCCATGTCGATGTCGATGCCTTCGAAGCGGCTGTCGCTCCGGTAGTACGAATACGGCTTGTAGTCGCCCGTCGTGCACACGCGCAGCGTGCCGCGTGCGAGCACGTCGTCGAGCCGCGAGCCGGCCGCGGCCGCGGACGACGGTGCGGTCGTACCCTGCGCGTGCGTGGCGGCGCAGCAAAGCAGGGTGGCGGCGGCGAGTGCGGCGCGCGTGGCAAATGTCTTCATCGGTCTCCTCCGTGGATCGGTTCGATATCAGCGTCCGATCATAACGGAGCCATCGCGCGCGTCATATGGCCGCCATCGCATCGACATACGCAGCCGTGCGGCCCCGCTCCGGTAAAATGCCGCTTTGCCTTCGCATCGTCGCTCCTACCGTGGCCCATACCCTGCTCAACGACACCTTCCTGCGTGCGCTTCTGCGCGAGCCGACCGACTACACGCCGATCTGGCTGATGCGCCAGGCTGGCCGCTACCTGCCCGAGTACAACGCGACGCGCGCGCGCGCCGGCAGCTTCCTCGGCCTTGCGAAGAATCCCGATTACGCGACCGAAGTGACGCTGCAGCCGCTCGAGCGCTTCCCGCTCGACGCCGCGATCCTGTTCTCGGACATCCTGACGATTCCCGACGCGATGGGCCTCGGCCTCGACTTCCAGGTCGGCGAAGGGCCGAAGTTCGCGCATCCGGTGCGCACCGAGGCCGATGTCGCGAAGCTCGCGGTGCCCGACATCGAGGAAACGCTCGGCTACGTGACGGGCGCCGTGCGCGAGATTCGCCGCGCGCTGACCGACGGCCAGGGCCGCCAGCGCGTGCCGCTGATCGGCTTCTCGGGCAGCCCGTGGACGCTCGCGTGCTACATGGTCGAAGGCGGTGGGTCGGACGACTTCCGCACGGTGAAGTCGATGGCGTATTCGCGCCCCGACCTGATGCACCGCATCCTCGACGTGAACGCGCAGGCCGTGGCCGCGTACCTGAACGCGCAGATCGAAGCCGGCGCGCAGGCCGTGATGATCTTCGATACGTGGGGCGGCGCGCTGGCGGACGGCGCATACCAGCGCTTCTCGCTCGACTACATCCGCCGGGTGGTCGCGCAACTGAAGCGCGAGCACGACGGCGAGCGCGTGCCGGTGATCACGTTCACGAAGGGCGGCGGGCTGTGGCTCGAGGAAATCGCGGCGACCGGCGTCGACGCGGTCGGGCTCGACTGGACGGTCAACCTCGGCGCCGCACGCGAGCGTGTCGCGGGGCGCGTTGCGCTGCAGGGCAACCTCGACCCGACGATCCTGTTTGCGCCGCCGGCCGCGGTGCGCGAGCAGGCCCGCGCGGTACTCGACAGCTACGGCAATCATCCCGGCCACGTATTCAACCTCGGCCACGGCATCTCGCAGTTCACGTCGCCCGACCACGTCGCCGAACTCGTCGACGAAGTGCACACGCACAGCCGCAAGATTCGTAGCGGAGCGGCGGGCTGAGCGCAAGCGCTGTCATGCTGCGCTGCGGGATGACGGCGTTTCGCTGTCGGCGCTAAACAGGGCGCAACCCCGCCCCGGTTGCCGATCCATCGCTTGTCAAGACTTGACTTATGCACATTTTCCACGTTGCAGCGCGGTAGAGCCCTGCATCGGTCGAATTGTCTCGCTATGGTTGGGTAATTTGAATAGCAGCCTTATGGAATAAGGCTCCGCGGGGCGCGGCACACGGCGGCCGGAAACAGCGGAAAGCACGGCCCCGCGCGCTTTGCGGCGATTGGACGGGGAGTTCTCAACAAAGTTATCCACAGGCTGGTCAGGGTATACGGCGATTCCTAATGCGAATCCAAAACTTAGCGCCGAATCTGAAGTTTTACTTTAAGTCCGTCACCGTGATGCGGACTCGGATGCAAGTCGTCCGTGCGCTGTGCGCTGCCGCCGGAGCGCGGTGATGGACGGCACCTACCTGCGGGTCGCCCTCGACCATCCGCTCGCCACCCTGTTCGACTACCGCTGCGACGTCCAGCCGGCGCCCGAGCCAGGCACCCTGGTGCAGGTGCCGTTCGGCAAGCGGCAGGTCGTCGGCCTCGTCTGCGAAGTGACGACTCACACCGACGTGCCGCCGTCCCGCTTGCGGGCAATCGACGCGATCTGTACCGAGCTGCCGCCGCTGGCGCCGGACTGGCTTGCGCTCGTCTCCTTCGCGGCCGACTACTACCAGCGCGGTCGCGGTGAAGTCGCGCTGCCGGCGTTGCCGCAGGCGCTGCGCGACGCGGAGCGCTGGGGGCGGCTGCTGGCGCCCGAAGTGCGTCACCGGCTGACCGAAGCCGGCCGCGCGGCGCTCCCCGACGCACTGCCCGCGCGCGGGGCCGCGCTGCGGCGGCTCGCGCAGGCACTCGCCGACACCGATTCGCTGACGCTGCCCGATGCGCGCGCATTGCACCCGAAGGCGGCGGCCACGCTCGACGACTGGGCGGCGCGCGGCTGGGTCGCGATCGAGGAAATCGGCTGGGCCGACGCGCCTGTGCCCAAAGCTGTGGATAACCTGTCGACAACCGGTGGACGAACTGTGCCGCCGGCGCTCACCGACCAGCAGGTCGAGGCGCTCGACGCGATCCGCGCCGCGCAGGGCTTCGCGCCGTTCCTGCTGCATGGCGTGACCGGCAGCGGCAAGACCGAGGTGTATCTGCATGCGCTCGCCGCGCTGCTCGATGCGCGGCCCGACGCGCAGGCGCTCGTGCTCGTGCCCGAAATCAACCTGACGCCGCAGTTCGAGGCCGCGTTTCGCGCGCGCTTCGCAGGCACGCTCGCCGACGACGCGATCGTCACGCTGCACAGCGGGCTCGCCGAAGGCGAACGCGCGCGCAACTGGCTCGCCGCGCACACGGGCCGCGCGCGGATCGTGCTCGGCACGCGGCTCGCGGTGCTCGCGTCGCTGCCGACGCTCGCGCTGATCGTCGTCGACGAGGAGCACGAGCCCGCGTACAAGCAGCAGGAAGGGCTGCGCTATTCGGCGCGCGATCTCGCGGTGTGGCGCGCGAAGCATCTCGGCATT
Source organism: Burkholderia sp. Bp8994 (assembly GCF_003853805.1). NCBI lineage: Bacteria > Pseudomonadati > Pseudomonadota > Betaproteobacteria > Burkholderiales > Burkholderiaceae > Burkholderia > Burkholderia sp. Bp8994. The sequence continues at coordinate 145,213 of NZ_QTQH01000010.1, read as the reverse complement.
CCGGTCGTGCTCGGTTCGGCGACGCCGTCGCTCGAGACCTGGTGGCAGGCCGAGCAGGGGCGCTACACGCGGCTCACGCTGTCGCGCCGCGCGGTGGCCGACGCGACGCTGCCGACCGTGCGGCTGATCGATCTCGAAGAGGAGCGGCGGCGCGGGCGCGCGTCGATGGGCGGGCTGTCGGGGCCGCTCGTCGCGGCGCTGAAGGCGCGGCTCGAGCGCGGCGAGCAGAGCCTCGTGTTCCTGAACCGGCGCGGCTACGCACCGCAGCTTGCGTGCGACGCGTGTGGCTGGGTCGCCGGTTGCCCGCGCTGCAGCGCCTATGTCGTGCTGCACAAACCCGAGCACGCGTTGCGCTGCCATCACTGCGGCTGGGAAGCGCGCATTCCGCGTTCGTGCCCGGAATGCGGGAACGTCGACATCGCGCCGCTCGGGCGCGGCACGCAGCGCATCGAGGAGGCGCTCGCCGAGGCCGTGCCGGGCGCACGGATCCTGCGGATCGACGCGGACAGCACGCGGCGCAAGGGCAGTGCGCAGGCGCTGTTCTCGGATGTCCACGCCGGTGAAGTCGACATCCTGGTCGGCACGCAGATGATCGCGAAGGGGCACGACTTCCAGCGCGTGTCGCTCGTCGGCGTGCTCAATGCCGACACCGCGCTGTTCTCGCACGACTTCCGCGCGAGCGAGCGGCTGTTCGCGCAGCTGATGCAGGTGAGCGGCCGCGCGGGGCGCGCGGGGCTGCCGGGCGAGGTGCTGGTGCAGACGCGTTATCCGCGTCACGCGCTGTATCACGCGCTCGGCCGGCAGGATTACGTCGGCTTCGCGAATTCGACGCTCGGCGAGCGCCGCGACGCGCACCTGCCGCCGTTCGTCTACCAGGCGCTGCTGCGCGCCGAAGGGCGCACGCTCGACGCGGCGCTCGCGTTCCTGCTGCAGGCCGCGGCCGCGTTGCCGGGGCTGCCGGGTGCCGATCGCGTGACCGTGTACGACGCGGTGCCGATGACGATCGTGAAGGTCGCGAACGTCCACCGCGCGCAGCTGCTGCTCGAAAGCGCGTCGCGGGCCGCGCTGCAGCACGCGCTGCGCGCATGGCAGCCGGAACTGCGCGCGCTGAAGGGCGTGCTGCGGTGGAGCGTCGAGGTCGATCCGCTCGATATATGAGCGGCGCGGCGGCGGTCGTCGTGCCGCGCGCCGCTTCCTCGGTACCGAGCTGCCGAGCTGCCGAGCCGCCGAGCCGCCGAGCCGCCGAGCCGCCGAGCCGCCGAGCCGCCGAGCCGCCGAGCCACCGAGCCACCGACCCGCCGACCCGCCGACCCGCCGACCCGCCGACCCGCCAACCCGCCAACCCGCCAACCCACCAACCCCGCCGCCCGCACCGAGCGGCATGCGATCCCCGCCGGGCGCGTTCCATACCTACCTGCGGTACCTGCCGACCCGGCCAGTGCAACCCGTCTTTCCCCTCCGCCGCGCACACCGAAGGTTGCCCACGCGCACCAACTCGCCCTCGATCAGGGAAAACACCGATCCGCCCACCACGGGCAACCCCTAGGTTGCGACCTTATAAGTGGCTGATTATATTGAGTAACTTCGAGGTGCAACCAATCTCTTAATTCGGTTGCACCTTTTTATTGCGTGCCGTAGGATTTCGCGCATCCTCTCACACCACATTGCCGGGCTCGCACCGGCGCACGAACCCACCATGGCAAGCACGACTCTTGGCGTCAAAGTCGACGACCTTCTCCGCTCGCGCCTGAAAGACGCGGCAGCGCGTCTCGAGCGCACTCCCCACTGGCTGATCAAGCAGGCGATCTTCGCGTACCTCGAGCGGATCGAGCACGGCCAGCTGCCGCCCGAACTGTCGGGCAGCAGCGGCGTGACGGAGCTCGCCGACGGCCAGACGCCGGACGGTGACGACGACAACTCGCCGCATCCGTTCCTCGAGTTCGCCCAGAACGTGCAGCCGCAATCGGTGCTGCGCGCGGCGATCACGGCCGCGTATCGCCGCCCCGAACCGGAATGCGTGCCGTTCCTGCTCGGCCAGGCGCGCCTGCCGGCGAACCTGCAGGCCGACGTGCAGACGCTCGCGACGCAGCTCGTCGAGGCGCTGCGCGAGAAGAGCTCGGGCGGCGGCGTCGAAGGGCTGATCCACGAGTTTTCGCTGTCGAGCCAGGAAGGCGTCGCGCTGATGTGTCTGGCCGAAGCGCTGTTGCGGATCCCCGATCGCGCGACCCGCGATGCGCTGATTCGCGACAAGATCAGCAAGGGCGACTGGCGTTCGCACGTCGGCCACGCGCCGTCGCTGTTCGTGAACGCGGCGACCTGGGGGCTGATGATCACCGGCAAGCTCGTGACGACCAACAGCGAAGCGGGCCTCTCGTCGGCGCTCACGCGCCTGATCGGCCGTGGCGGCGAGCCGCTGATCCGCAAGGGCGTCGACATGGCGATGCGCCTGATGGGCGAGCAGTTCGTCACCGGCGAGACGATTTCCGAGGCGCTGGCCAACAGCCGCAAGTACGAAGCGCGCGGCTTCCGCTACTCGTACGACATGCTCGGCGAAGCGGCGACGACGGAAGAGGACGCGCAGCGCTACTACGCGTCGTACGAACAGGCGATCCACGCGATCGGCAAGGCGGCCGGCGGCCGCGGCATCTACGAAGGCCCGGGCATCTCGATCAAGCTGTCGGCGCTGCACGCGCGCTACTCGCGCTCGCAGCAGGACCGCACGATGAGCGAGCTGCTGCCGCGCGTGCGTGCGCTCGCGCTGCTCGCGCGCCGCTACGACATCGGCCTGAACATCGACGCGGAAGAAGCCGACCGTCTCGAGCTGTCGCTCGACCTGCTGGAAGCGCTGTGCTTCGATCCGGAACTCGCGGGCTGGAACGGCATCGGCTTCGTCGTGCAGGGTTACCAGAAGCGTTGCCCGTTCGTGATCGACTACCTGATCGACCTCGCGCGCCGCAGCCGTCACCGCCTGATGATCCGCCTCGTCAAGGGCGCGTACTGGGACACCGAAATCAAGCGCGCGCAGGTCGACGGCCTCGAAGGCTATCCGGTCTACACGCGCAAGATCTACACGGACGTGTCGTATCTCGCGTGCGCGAAGAAACTGCTCGCGGCACCCGACGCCGTCTACCCGCAGTTCGCGACGCACAACGCATACACGCTGGCCGCGATCTATCACCTGGCGGGCCAGAACTACTACCCGGGCCAGTACGAATTCCAGTGCCTGCACGGGATGGGCGAACCGCTGTACGAGGAAGTCACGGGCCGCGACAAGCTGAACCGTCCGTGCCGCGTGTATGCGCCGGTCGGCACGCACGAAACGCTGCTCGCGTACCTGGTGCGCCGCCTGCTGGAAAACGGCGCGAACACGTCGTTCGTGAACCGCATCGCGGATAAAACCGTGTCGGTGAAGGAACTGGTCGCCGATCCGGTCGACGAGGCGTCGAAGGTCGTGCCGCTCGGCGCGCCGCACGCGAAGATTCCGCTGCCGCGCCACCTGTACGGCGACGAGCGTCCCAACTCGATGGGCCTCGACCTGTCGAACGAACACCGTCTCGCGTCGCTGTCGTCCGCGTTGCTGGCGAGCGCGCACCATCCGTGGCGCGCGGCGCCGATGCTCGCCGACGACGCGCTCGCCGACGCCCCGGCGCGCGACGTGCGCAACCCGGCCGACCAGCGCGACATCGTCGGCACGGTCAGCGAGGCGACGGCCGAACACGTGAGCGCGGCGCTCGCGCACGCAGTCGCCGCCGCACCGATCTGGCAGGCGACGCCGGTCGATGCGCGTGCCGACTGCCTGGTGCGCGCGGCCGACCTGCTCGAAGCGCAGATGCACACGCTGATGGGCCTGATCGTGCGCGAAGCCGGCAAGTCGCTGCCGAACGCGATCGCCGAAATCCGCGAAGCGGTCGACTTCCTGCGCTACTACGCGGCGCAGATCCGCGACGAATTCTCGAACGACACGCACCGTCCGCTCGGCCCCGTGGTCTGCATCAGCCCGTGGAACTTCCCGCTCGCGATCTTCATGGGGCAGGTCGCCGCCGCGCTCGCGGCCGGCAACACGGTGCTCGCGAAGCCGGCCGAGCAGACGCCGCTGATCGCGGCCCAGGCCGTGCGCCTGCTGCGCGAGGCCGGCGTGCCGGCCGGCGCGGTGCAGCTGCTGCCGGGCACCGGCGAGACCGTCGGTGCGGCGCTGGTCGCCGATCCGCGCACGCGCGCGGTGATGTTCACCGGCTCGACCGAAGTCGCGCGCCTGATCAACAAGACGCTGTCCGCGCGCCTCGACCCGGACGGCAAGCCGATTCCGCTGATCGCGGAAACGGGCGGCCAGAACGCGATGATCGTCGATTCGTCGGCGCTCGCGGAGCAGGTCGTCGCGGACGTGATGCAGTCGTCGTTCGACTCGGCCGGTCAACGGTGTTCGGCGCTGCGCGTTCTGTGTCTGCAGGACGATGTCGCGGATCGCACGCTGACGATGCTCAAGGGCGCGATGCACGAGCTGGCGCTCGGCAACCCGGACCGCTTGTCGACCGACGTCGGCCCGGTGATCGACGCCGAAGCGAAGCAGACGATCGACACGCACGTCGCGACGATGAAGGACAAGGGCCACACCGTCACGCAGCTGCCGTCGCCGGAAGCCTGCGCGCACGGCACGTTCGTGCCGCCGACGCTGATCGAGATCGGCAGCATCGACGAGCTGAAGCGCGAAGTGTTCGGCCCCGTGTTGCACGTCGTGCGCTATCGCCGCAGCCAGCTCGACAAGCTGCTCGAGCAGATCCGCGCGACGGGTTACGGCCTGACGCTCGGCATCCACACGCGGATCGACGAGACGATCGCGCACGTGATCTCGAACGCGCACGTCGGCAACATCTACGTGAACCGCAACGTGATCGGCGCGGTGGTCGGCGTGCAGCCGTTCGGCGGCGAAGGGCTGTCGGGCACGGGTCCGAAGGCCGGCGGCGCGCTGTACCTGCAGCGCCTGCTCGCGACGCGTCCGTCGGGCCTGCCGCGTTCGCTCGCGCAGACGCTGATCGCGGACGGCGCGGTCGATGGCGAACAGCGCAGCAACCCGGCGACGGCGCTGACCGCGCTGCGCGACTGGCTGATCGAGCAGCGCGAACCGGCGCTGGCCGCCCGCTGCGACGGCTACCTGGCGCAGGTGCCGGCCGGTGCGACCGCGGTGCTGACCGGCCCGACCGGCGAGCGAAACACGTATACACTCGGCCCGCGCGGCACGGTGCTGTGTGTCGCGGCAACGCCGAGCGGTGCGCGCGCGCAGTTCGCGGCGGTGCTGGCGACCGGCAACCGCGCGCTGTTCGCCGGTGCCGCGGGCGAGGCGCTGGTGGCCGCGTTGCCGGCTGCGCTGAAGGCGCATGCGGCCGTGCGCAAGCAGGCCGACGCGCCGTTCGACGCGGTGCTGTTCGAAGGCGACAGCGACGAGCTGCAGACGCTCGTGAAGGACGTCGCGCAGCGGCCGGGCCCGATCGTGTCGGTGCAGGGCGTGTCGGCGGGCGCGTTCGAGAACGGCGACGCGGAAGACTACGCGCTCGAGCGCCTGCTGACCGAGCGCTCGGTGAGCGTGAATACGGCCGCGGCGGGCGGCAATGCGAATTTGATGACGATCGGCTGACCATCCTTGCCGTTCGGATCAATCAAAGGAAGCGGCAAGGCGATCCCGAAGCCGCTCCATTTACCCTGGTACCAAGGAGAAGCTATGCAACACACGATGAAAAGGCTGGCAGGCGCGACGTTCGTCGCCGTCATGTCGCTGGCGGGGACGGCCCATGCGGATGACGTGAAGATCGGTTACGCAGGGCCGATGACGGGCGCCCAGGCTCACTACGGCAAGGATATGCAGAACGGGATCGCGCTCGCGCTGGAAGACTTCAACGCGACCAGCCCGAAGATCGGCGGCAAGCCGGTGAAGTTCGTGCTCGAGACGCAGGACGACCAGGCTGACCCGCGCACCGGCACGACGGTCGCGCAGAAGCTCGTCGACGACGGCATCAAGGGCATGCTCGGCCACTTCAACTCGGGCACGACGATTCCCGCTTCGCGCATCTACGCGAACGCCGGCATTCCGCAAATCGCGATGGCGACGGCGCCGGAATACACGCAGCAGGGTTACAAGACGACCTTCCGCATGATGACGTCCGACACGCAGCAGGGCTCGGTGGCGGGCACCTTCGCGTCGAAGGATCTCGGCATGAAGAAGATCGCGATCGTCGACGACCGCACGGCCTACGGCCAGGGTCTCGCCGACCAGTTCGAGAAGGCCGCGAAGGCCGGCGGCGCGACGATCGTCGACCGCGAATTCACGAACGACAAGGCGGTCGACTTCAAGGCGATCCTGACCAAGCTGAAGGCCGCGAAGCCGGACCTCGTCTACTACGGCGGCGCGGATTCGCAGGCAGCGCCGATGGTCAAGCAGATGAAGACGCTCGGCATCACCGCACCGCTGATGAGCGGCGAAATGGTGAAGACGCCGACGTTCCTGAAGATCGCGGGCAACGCGGCCGACGGCACGATCGCATCGCTGGCAGGCCTGCCGCTGGAAGAAATGCCGGGCGGCAAGACCTACGCCGACAAGTACAAGAAGCGCTTCGGCGAAGAAGTGCAGACGTACTCGCCGTACGCGTACGACGGCGCGATGGCGATGCTCAACGCGATGAAGAAGGCCGATTCGACCGATCCGGCGAAGTACCTGCCGGTGCTCGCGAAGACCGACATGGCTGGCGTCACGTCGTCGCACGTCGCGTACGACGCGAAGGGCGACCTGAAGAACGGCGGCATCACGATGTACAAGGTCGAGAAGGGCGAGTGGAAGCCGCTGAAGAGCATCGGCGGCAAGTAAGCATGGCGTGAGCGCGGGCGGGGGCGTCGCAATGCCCCGTCCCGCATCGCGTGCGAAAAAGCCATCGGGCCGTCGGGTCCGGTGGCTTTTTCTTTGGCTTCGGCGTTACTCGCGCTCGCGCCGCGTGCGCAGCAGGAACTTCTGCAGCTTGCCGGTCGGCGTGCGCGGCAGCGTTTCCGCGAACACGAATTCGCGCGGGATCTTGTACGCGGCGAGCCGCTCGCCGCAGAACGCGCGCAGCGCATCCGCATCGGGCGCGGCGCTCGCGCGCAGCACGACGTGCGCGACGACCGTCTCGCCCCATTCCGGATGCGGGACGCCGACGACGGCCGCTTCCGCGATGTCCGGATGCGCGTCGAGCACGTCCTCCACTTCTTTCGAATAGACGTTCTCGCCACCCGTCACGATCATGTCCTTCAGCCGGTCGACGATGAACAGGTAGCCATCCTGATCGATTCGCGCGATGTCGCCGGTGCGATACCAGCCGTCCGGCGCGAACGCGGCGCGCGTCGCGGCCGGGTCGTCGAGATAGCCGAGCATCATGCTGTCGGCCTTCAGCCAGATCTCGCCGGTGTCGCCCGGCAGCGCGTCGGCGCCATTGCTCCGCACGACACGCAGGTCGACGCCGGGGCCGCCCTGGCGACCGATCGAGCCGGCCTTCGCGATCTGTTCGTCCGGATACAGCGTGGTGCCGGCCGGGCCCGTTTCCGTCATTCCGTACACCTGGAAGAACGCGTTGCTGCGATACGCATGCGCGAGCCGTTCGGCCTGCGCGGCGCCGATCGGGCCGCCGCCGTACAGCCATGCGCGCACGCTCGACAGGTCGAACGCCGCGAAGCGCTCGATCGTGTCGAGCGGCAGCGTATACGACACCGGCGCGCCGAAATACAGCGTCACGCGTTCGCGCTCGACGGCCTGCAGGAAGCGCAGCGGATGGTATTCGCGCAGCAGCACGACGGTGCCGCCTGCGTACAGCGTGCCGCCGAACCAGTTGTTCAGCGGCGACGAATGCCAGATCGGCATCGCCATCAGCGTGCGTTCGTTACGGCCGATGCCGGTCGCGAGCGCCGCCTGCATCGCTGCGAGCGTCACGGTGCGATGGCTGTGCACGCAGCCTTTCGGGCGGCCGGTCGTGCCGGACGTGTAGAGGATCTGCGCGACGTCGCCGTCGGCCGGCTCGATGCCCGCGACGCCGTCCATCGCCGCGCGCATCGCGTCGAAGTTCGGCGTGCCGGCGGCGTCGCCTTCGGTGACGAGCCGCCGCACCGGATGGATCACGCGCGCCAGCACCGGCGCGAGCGCCGCGTCGAACAGGAGCACCTTGCTGCCGCTGTGCTCGAGCACGTAGTCGACTTCCGGCGCCTGCAGCTTGTGGTTGATCGGCACGAACGCGGCGCCGAGCCGCCACGCGCCGAACATCAGGTCGACGAACGCGGGCGTGTTCAGGCACATCGCGGCGACGCGGTCGCCGGCCGCGACGCCGAGTGCGCTCAGCACGGCCGCCGCGCGATGCGAACGCTCGCGCGCGGCGGCGTACGTGATCGCCGTGTCGTCGTGGATCAGGAACGGCTTGTCGGGCGTCGCACGGGCGGCGCGGTCGAGGGCGGCGACGAGGTTCATCATGGCTCCACGCGAGGAGGACGAGCGGGCGCGTCAGGCCGCGTACGCGCGCTGCAGCAGCGCGCCGACGTCGAGCGCGTGCGGGTCGAAGCCGCCCGCGATGCGGCCCCAGTCGGGCGCGGCGAGCCGGGTCGCGACGAATGCGTCGGCGACGAACGCGGGCGCGTCGCGCCGCAGCAGGCACGCCTGCGCGACCAGCGCCAGCCGTTGCGCGAACACCCGGGCCGACGCCTCGAGCGTGTCGGCCGGCGCCGCGAGCATCGCGCGCAGCGTATCGAGCGCCGCGCGGATGCGCGGTTCGCCGGCGCCGAGGTCGGCCAGTTCGGCGAGCAGCGCCGCGGCCGCGTCGGGCTCGCGCGACACCGCGCGCAGCACGTCGAGGCACATCACGTTGCCGGAGCCTTCCCAGATCGAGTTGACCGGCGCTTCGCGGAACAGGCGCGCGATCGGCCCATCGTCGACGTAGCCGTTGCCGCCGAACACCTCCATCACCTCGCCGGTCAGCTCGACCGCGCGCTTGCAGACCCAGAATTTCGCGGCGGGCGTGACGATCCGCTTCCACGCGCGTTCGCGCGGCGCGTCGTCGCGCTCGAACGCGTCGGCGAGGCGCATCGCGAGCACGAGCGCGGCCTCGCTTTCGAGCGCGAGGTCGGCGAGCACGGTGCGCATTAGCGGCTGCTCGGCGAGCGCGCGGCCGAACGCGTGGCGCCGGCGCGTGTACGCGATCGCCTGCACGACGCCCTGGCGCAGCATCGCGGCGCTGCCGAGCACGCAGTTCAGCCGCGTGTAGGTGGCCATCTCGATGATGGTCGGAATGCCGCGGCCTTCGTCGCCGAGCATGATCCCCCATGCGTCGTTCAGCTCGATTTCGCTGCTCGAATTGCTGCGGTTGCCGATCTTGTTCTTCAGCCGCTGGATCTCGACCGCGTTCTTCGTGCCGTCGGGCCGCCAGCGCGGCACGTAGAAGCATGACGGGCTGCCTGCTTCGGTGCGCGCGACGACCAGGTGCGCGTCGCACATCGGCGCGGAGAAGAACCACTTGTGGCCGCGCAGCCGGTATTCGCCGCCGCGCCCGCCCGCGCCGACCGGGGTCGCCAGCGTCGTGTTCGCGCGCACGTCGGAGCCGCCCTGTTTCTCCGTCATCCCCATGCCGAACCAGATCGAGCGCTTGTCGGCGACCGGCACGTCGCGCGGATCGTAGTCGTCGCTGTACAGCCTGTCGCGCAGCAGGCCCCAGAGCGCCGGCTCCTTCTGCAGCACCGGAATCGCGGCCTGCGTCATCGTCGCCGGGCACAGCGTGCCGGCCTCGATCTGGCCGTGCAGGTAGAAGCCGGCCGCGGTCGCGGCCCAGCGGCCGGGGCGCGTGTCGCGGAACGCGAGCGACACGAAGCCTTCGTTGCGGTACATGCCGAGCAGCGTGTGCCAGGCCGGATGGAAGTCGACGCGGTCGATGCGCCGGCCGCGCCGGTCGAACGCGTTCAGTTCCGGCGCGTGGCGGTTCGCTTCGTCGGCGAGCTGTGCGGTGTCGGCGCTGCCGAGCCGCGCGCCGTACGCGTCGAGCCGCGGCACGGCCCAGTCGGCGCCCGCGCGGGCGAGTGCGTCGCGCAGCGCGACGTCGGTGGCGAAGAGGTTATAGTCGACCAGTTCGTCGAACTGGTTCGTGACGTCTCGGGTCGATTCGGTCATCGGGCTGTCTCCGGTCTCGTGCGTCGCGGTCTGCCGGTCAAACGCGTTTCCGCTGAATTTCAGAGTAGCAAATATGCCGCCGCGACATGTTCAGGTTCCGGCGCCGCCCGGCCAGCCGGCGGCGCAACCCGCGCCCGCGCTGCGTCGCCGGCCGCGCCAGTCGCGCGCGCAGGCCACGTCCGACGCGCTCCAGCAGGCCTTCGTTCAGCTTTTGCTCGAGCGCGGCTACGCGAAGGCGACGATTCGCGAGATCGCGGCCGTCGCGGGCGTGAGCGTCGGCACCTTCTACGAATACTTCGGCGACAAGCAGAGCCTCGCCGCGCTGTGCATCCACCGGCGCGTGCTGGCGCTGGCCGACCGGCTGCGCGATGCGGCGCACGGGTTGCGCGGCGCGCCGCGCGCCGAGCTCGCGGCCGCGCTCGCCGACATGCAGGTCGACGCGATCGGCGCCGACGCCGCGCTGTGGGGCGCGTTCTTCGCGCTGGAGCGGCAGGTGTCGCCGCTCGCCGCGTACCGGCGCCATTACGACGCCTTTGTCGCGCTGTGGCGCGACGCGCTCGCGCAGGTCGCCGATCCGCCGCCGGCCGCGCGGCTCGACGGGATCGCCCGGATGGCGCATGCGGTCTGCTACGGCGGCGTGTCCCAGGCGCTGCTCACGCTCGGGCCGGCACTGGACCTCGAGGCGTTGCGCGGCGAGTTGCGGGCCGTGCTGAGCGCCTATCTGGCGGCCGCGGGCGCGTGACGCGCGGCGTGGCCGCGCGCGTCCAGGGAAATGCCCGATTCGCATGCATTGCCGGTCACTCGGCCTTGGCGTCGAGCCAAGCGTATGGCCGCTCATGAGAAAAACGCATGGCCGCCATGACGAACTTTCGGTTGTCCGCCGATATTGGCTCGGGCTAAATCATCCCCGATGAGACCGGCCGCGCGCATCGCACGGGCCGGCCCGAAGGACATCAGAAGGAGAACTCATGCGAAGCGCCACCAGGCCCCGTTCGAAACTGCCGGACGTCGGGACGACGATCTTCACGGTGATCGGCCAGCTTGCCGCACAGCACGATGCGCTGAACCTGTCGCAGGGCGCGCCGAATTTCGCGCCGGATCCGGCGCTCGTCGACGGCGTCGCGCGCGCGATGCGCGACGGCCACAACCAGTACGCGCCGATGGCCGGCCTCGCGTCGTTGCGCGAACGGCTCGCGGAGAAGACCGAGGCGCTGTACGGCACGCGCTACGACCCGGGCACCGAGATCACGGTGATCGCGAGCGCGAGCGAGGGGCTCTACGCGGCGATCAGCGCGCTCGTGCATCCGGGCGACGAAGTGATCTATTTCGAGCCGTCGTTCGACAGCTATGCGCCGATCGTGCGGATGCAGGGCGCGACGCCGGTCGCGATCAAGCTGTCGCCCGAACATTTCCGCGTGAACTGGGACGAAGTGGCCGCCGCGATCACGCCGCTCACGCGGATGATCGTCGTCAATACGCCGCACAACCCGACCGCGACCGTGTTCTCCGCCGACGATCTCGAACGGCTCGCGCAGCTCACGCGCGATACCGGCATCGTGGTGCTGTCGGACGAGGTCTACGAGCATGTCGTGTTCGACGGTGCGCAGCACCAGAGCGTCGCGCGTCACCGCGAGCTGGCCGAGCGCAGCGTGATCGTGTCGTCGTTCGGCAAGTCGTTCAACGTGACGGGCTGGCGGGTCGGGCATTGCGTCGCGCCGGCCGAACTGATGGACGAGATCCGCAAGGTGCACCAGTTCATGGTGTTTTCGGCCGATACGCCGATGCAGGTCGCGTTCGCGGAGATCCTCGCGCGGCCGGAAAGCTATCTCGGCCTGTCGGCGTTCTACCAGGCCAAGCGCGACCTGCTGGCGCGCGAGCTGGCCGGGTCGCGCTTCGAGCTGCTGCCGAGCGAAGGCTCGTTCTTCATGCTCGCGCGGTTCCGCCACTTCTCGGACGAGCGCGACAGCGACTTCGTGCTGCGCCTGATCCGCGATGCGCGCGTCGCGACGATTCCGCTGTCGGCGTTCTACACCGACGGCACCGACGCGGGCGTGATCCGCCTCAGTTTCTCGAAGGACGACGCGACGCTGATCGAGGGCGCGCGGCGGTTGCGTTCGCTGTAATCGCGGGCGCGGCCCGCACCCAAGCAGGCGACGTGTACGTCGCACCGAAAGTCACGGACGGGACCGGCGCACGTGCCGAAGCGCGGCGCCGACCGGCCAGCCAGGAGATCACGATGAAGCATGCACACACCCTCAAACTCGCGTTCGCATTCGCGTGCGCGCTCGGCTCCGGCGCGGCATCGGCCGACGGGCAAACGCTGCGTTTCGGCCTCGAGGCGCAATATCCGCCGTTCGAGTCGAAGGCGCCGAACGGCGACCTGCAGGGCTTCGACATCGACGTCGGCAATGCCGTCTGCCAGACCGCGAAGCTGTCGTGCAAGTGGGTCGAGACGTCGTTCGACGGGCTCATTCCCGCGCTGCAGGGCCGCAAGTTCGACGCGATCAACTCGGCGATGAACGCGACCGAGCAGCGGCGCCAGGCGATCGACTTCACGACGATCATCTACCGCGTGCCGACGCAGCTGATCGCGCGCACCGGCAGCGGCCTGCTGCCGACGCCGGAAGCGCTGAAGGGCAAGCGCGTCGGCGTGCTGCAGGCGTCGATCCAGGAAACCTACGCGAAGGCGCACTGGGAGCCGGCCGGCGTGTCGATCGTCGCGTACCAGGACCAGAACCAGGTGTATGCCGACCTCGTGTCGGGCCGCCTCGACGCGACGCTGGTGCTCGCGCCGGCCGGCCAGCGCGGCTTCCTGTCGCGCCCGGACGGCAAGGGCTTCGCGTTCGTCGGCCAGCCGGTGCGCGACGACCGGATTCTCGGCAGCGGGATCGCGTTCGGCCTGCGCAAGGGCGACGACGCGCTGAAGGGGAAGCTCGATGCGGCGATCGACAAGCTGAAGGCGGACGGCACGGTGAAGTCGCTCGGCCAGAAGTACTTCGGCGACATCGACATCTCCACCAAGTAAGCGGACCCGCACGATGCAGAGCCTGGAAACGGCCGCCGCGCGTGGCGGCCACGATGTAGCCGCGCCGGCGGACGACGCGCTCGAGGCGGCGCTCGTCGCCGCGCTGGGTGACACGCTGGTCACGCGGGCGGCCGAGATCGATCCGCGCTACTTCACCACGTACAACGAGCCGGCCGGCGTGCGGCCGCGTGCGCTGGTGCGGCCGCGCAGCGTCGACGACGTGTCGCGCACGCTCGCGCTGTGCACGCGGCTCGGGCAGCCGGTCGTGCCGCAGGGCGGCCTCACCGGGCTCGCGCGCGGCGCGGTCGCGCTGGGCGGCGAGATCGTGCTGTCGATGGAGCGTTTCGCGGGCGTCGAGTCGATCGACGCGGCGGCGGGCACGATGACGGTGCGCGCCGGGACGCCGCTGCAGACGGTGCAGGAGGCAGCGGACGCGGCGGGCTTCACGTTCGGCGTCGATCTCGGCGCACGCGGTTCGTGCCAGATCGGCGGCATGCTCGCGACCAACGCGGGCGGCACGCGCGCGATCCGCTACGGCATGATGCGCGAGCAGGTGCTCGGCCTGGAAGCCGTGCTCGCCGACGGCACCGTCGTGTCGTCGATGAACCGGATGCTGAAGAACAACGCGGGCTACGACCTGAAGCAGCTGTTCATCGGCAGCGAAGGCACGCTCGGCATCGTCACGCGTGCCGTGCTGCGGCTGCATCCGAAGCTGGCCGCGCCGGCCACCGCGCTCTGTCGCGTGCACGGCTACGATGCCGTGGTCGGGTTGTGGAACCGTCTGCGCGCACTGCCCGAGCTCGTCAGTTTCGAAGCGATGTGGCCGGCCTTCTACGACTACGTGGCGCGTCATACGCCCGGCGTCGTCGCGCCGTTCGCGGGCGACGGCGGCTTCGCGGTGCTGATCGAGTGCGCGACGAGCGCACCGGGCGGCGATGCGTGCGCGGCGCTGGAAAACGGCCTGGCGGATGCGATCGACGCGGGGCTCGTGGACGATGCGGCGCTGGCGACGTCGGAGCGGCAGGCGCGCGACTTGTGGACCCTGCGCGAAGGCCTCGCAATCGATGCGCTGCCGCATCTGGTGAACTTCGACGTGAGCCTGCCGACGGGCGAACTCGGCCTGTTCGCCGAGCGCTGCGAAGCGGCGTTGCGCGCGGCCTGGCCCGACATCGTGTGCCTGTGCTTCGGCCACGTCGGCGACGGCAACGTGCATGTCGGCGTATCGCTCGACGGCATGGGCGACGCCAACGCCGATGCGATCGATCGCTGCGTCTACACGGTCGTCCGGGACATGGGCGGCTCGGTGTCGGCGGAGCACGGCATCGGCATGCTCAAGCGCGCCTATCTCGCGCACACGCGCAGTGAAGCGGAAATCGGCCTGATGCGGCGCCTGAAGGCCGCGCTCGATCCCGTCGGCGTGCTCAACCCCGGCAAGGTGCTTTGAGCGGCGCGCGTCGATGGCTGCGCGTCAGCCGTCGACCCAGCGCAGCGCGCCGATCTTCACGTGTTCGACGACGCTGCGCGCCCAGTCGAGCTCCGCGTTCAGCAGCATGAGCGCATGCTCGTTGTGCAGCAGGAACAGGCGCGGCACCTGGTCGTTCTGCGCGGCGTTGCGCAGCGACTCGAGACGTTCGCGTTCGGCTTCGAGCGCTGCGATGCGGCGCTCGAGTTGCCGGCGTGCATCGTCGGCATCGAGCAGCGGCAGGAACGCGAGGCCGGCGCCGAATGCCGGAAACTCGCGCGCGGGCTCCGCGAGCAGCGCATGCAGCCATGCCTGGCCGGCCGTATGTCCGGCTTCGGTCAGCGTGTACAGCGTGCGCTCGGGAAACGCGCCGTCGCGCTCGGTGTCGTGCACGGCGATCAACCCGTCGCGCAGCAGCCGGTCGATCGTCTGGTACAGGCTCGTGCGCTGCCGCACGTTGACGACTTCGTCGTAGCCGCGCGCCTTCAACTGCTGCAGCATTCCGTATGGATGCATCGGCGTTTCAGTAAGCGTCGCGAGGACCGCGAGTGCGAGCGGAGACGGGCGGCTTGTTGACATGAATAGTTCTGTTATATCTAGTAAATATATAACTAGTATCAACTAGACTATCATATTTCACAAGGGTTTCAGCCAAGGTGCGAGCGCTTTGCGGCCGGCGCGACGGTTTCCATCGTCGCGAGACCGTGAACGATTCCACAGTCCTCGACCGAATGTTCGCCGACACACTGGCGGCGCAATTCGGTGAGCTGGTCGCGCAGATGCGTCAGTTCCGCGAGGCGCGCATCGACGTGGCCGATGTGTTCGTCGAGCAGCGCGTTGATCGAATCGCATGGGTCGGCGGGCGTGTCGGTGAGCTGCAGCAGCGCGCGGATTTCGTCGTGCGCCATGTCGAGCGCGCGGCAGTTGCGGATGAAGCGCAGCCGCTCGACGTGCACGTCGGTGTAGTTGCGGTAGTTCGAATCGGTGCGCTCCGCATCCGGCATCAACCCCTCCTTCTCGTAGAAGCGGATCGTCTCGGGCGTGCAGCGGGCCGCCTTGGCCAGTTCGCCGATCTTCATGGCTTTCTCCTTTGCAAGGGTTGACCTTGTAGTGGCTTCAGGGTGTTAACTGTACTCCGTCAAGCCATAGAGGAGGTTGTCATGACCGACGCGCAGCGTACCCACGACCCACGACACCGTCATGCCGGCGGCGCCGAGACCTGCTGCGCCGATGCGCGCGACCCGCAGGCGGCGACTGTTGGCGACGCGGCGTCGGCGGCCGGCGAGCACGCGCACGGCGACGCGGCGCGCGACGGGCAGTCGCGTGGATGCGGCCACGACCATGACCACGATCAGGCATCGGCGAACCTCGCCGGGCACGACCACGGTGACCGTGCCGGCCACGCGCACGGCGACGGGCATGGCGATGCGCATGGCCACGCGCACGACGACGGGCACGGGCACGGCGCGGCGAGCTCGCACGACCACGCGGCACACGGCCATGCCACGCATGACCATGCTGATCACGATCACGATCACGACCACGCGGCCGGCGCCTGCTGCGCGCCGGCCGCGCTGACGCTCGTACCGCTGCCGGCCGCGCGCGCGACCGCGTCGGGTCATGTGCGCTCCGCGTTCCGGATCATGCAGATGGACTGCCCGACCGAGGAAACGCTGATCCGCAAGAAGCTCGGCGGGATGCAGCAGGTGTCGGCGCTCGAATTCAACCTGATGCAGCGGATGCTGACCGTCGACCACGTGGCCGGTGCGCAGCCTGCGATCGAAAGCGCGATCCGTACGCTCGGGATGACGCCGGAGGCCGCATCGGCCGACGCGCCGGCAACGCCGGTCGCGCCGCCGCCCGCGAAGCCGTGGTGGCCGCTCGCGGTCGCCGGCGTCGCCGCGATCGCGTCCGAGGCCGTGAGCTGGGCCGGCCTGCCGGTGTGGCTGTCGGCGGTGCTGGCGCTCGCGGCCGTGCTCACGTGCGGGCTGACCACCTACAAGAAAGGCTGGATCGCGATTCGTAACGGCAACCTGAACATCAACGCGCTGATGAGCATCGCGGTGACGGGCGCGATGGCGATCGGCCAGTGGCCGGAAGCCGCGATGGTGATGGTGCTGTTCACGATCGCCGAGCTGATCGAGGCGAAGTCGCTCGATCGCGCGCGCAATGCGATCCAGGGCCTGATGCAGCTCGCACCGGACACCGCGACCGTGCAGGACATCGACGGCACGTGGCGCACGATCGAGGCCGCGCGGGTCGCGCTCGGCGCGATCGTGCGCGTGAAGCCGGGCGAGCGGATCGGGCTGGACGGCGAAGTGGTCGCGGGCCGCTCGACGGTGAACCAGGCGCCGATCACCGGCGAGAGCCTGCCGGTCGACAAGACGGCAGGCGATGCGGTGTACGCGGGCACGATCAACGAAGCGGGTTCGTTCGACTATCGCGTGACGGCGGTTGCCGCCAACTCGACGCTCGCGCGGATCATCCACGCGGTCGAGGAAGCGCAGGGCGCGAAGGCGCCGACGCAGCGCTTCGTCGACCGGTTCGCACGCGTCTATACGCCGATCGTGTTCGCGGTCGCGCTGCTGGTCGCGGTGGCGCCGCCGCTCGTCATGGGCGGCGCGTGGCACGACTGGATCTACCGCGCGCTGGTGCTGCTCGTGATCGCGTGCCCGTGCGCGCTGGTGATCTCGACGCCGGTGACGATCGTGTCGGGGCTCGCGGCCGCCGCACGGCGAGGGATTCTCGTGAAGGGCGGCGTGTATCTGGAAGAAGGCCGCAAGCTCGCGTGGCTTGCGCTCGACAAGACCGGCACGATCACGCACGGCAAGCCGGTGCAGACCGATTTCGACCTGCATGCGACGGACGTCGACGCGGCGCGCGTGCGTCATCTCGGCGCGAGCCTTGCGGCGCGCTCCGATCATCCGGTGTCGCAGGCGATCGCCGCGGCGGCGCGCGACGCGCAGACGGCAGCGTTCTCCGATGTTGAGGAATTCGAAGCAATCGTCGGGCGTGGCGTGCGCGGCACGATCGACGGCGCGCGCTACTGGCTCGGCAACCACCGGCTCGTCGAGGAGCTCGAACGCTGCTCGCCGGCGCTGGAGGCGAAGCTCGACGCACTCGAGCGGCAGGGCAAGAGCGTCGTGATGCTGGTCGACGACACGCGCGTGCTCGGCATCTTCGCGGTGGCCGACACGATCAAGGACACCAGCCGCGCGGCTATCGCCGACCTGCACGCGCTCGGCATCCGCACCGCGATGCTGACCGGCGACAACCCGCACACCGCGCAGGCGATCGCGCAGCAGGCCGGCATCGACGATGCGCGCGGCAACCAGTTGCCCGAGGACAAGCTCGCGGCGGTCGAGGAATTGTCGGCGGGCGGCGCGGGCGCGGTCGGGATGGTCGGCGACGGGATCAACGACGCACCGGCGCTCGCGCGCGCCGACATCGGCTTCGCGATGGGCGCGATGGGCACCGACACGGCGATCGAGACGGCCGACGTCGCGCTGATGGACGACGACCTGCGCAAGATTCCCGCGTTCGTGCGGCTGTCGCGCGCGACGCACCGCGTGCTGGTGCAGAACATCGGCTTCGCGCTCGGCGTGAAGATCGTGTTCCTCGGCCTGACGGTCGCCGGGCTCGGCACGATGTGGATGGCCGTGTTCGCCGATGCGGGTGCGAGCCTGATCGTCGTCGGCAACGGCTTGCGGCTGCTATCGAAGACGGGCGTGTTCGACAGCGCGCGGACGCAGTGACGAGGAGCGGGCGATGAGCTTTCTGAAACGGATCCTGGGCGGCCACGGAGGCGGTCATGGCGGTGGGCATGGAAGCGGCCACGGTAGCGGCGGGCATCATGGCGGAGCGGGCCGGGAAGGCCATGGCGGCCACGATGCGCGCGGCCGCGATCGTCACGGCTGGGGCTGGCAGCCGTCGGCCGACGCGCAGGGCGGCCCCGGCAGCAACTTGCCGCTGCGTCAGCTCGCCTGTGCGGGCTGCGGCGCCATCAACGCGGCGGATGCGCGATTCTGCGCGCAGTGCGGTGTCGCGCAGCGGGGCAAGGCATGCAGCCGCTGCCACGCGGCACTGGCCGCTGACGCGCGCTTCTGTCCGGGCTGCGGCACGCAGGCCGGGTAAGGCTCGATCGTCGGCCTCGATGCCGGTTGTGACGGCCGATCTTCAAGGGCGGCGTGGCGCCTGCAACGGGCGTCGCCGGGCCACGGCGTGCGGGCTCGCTCCGAGTCCCGAACCCCGAACCCGGGACCTGCGCTCAACGCAGCGGCAAATGAATCTCGGTGCGCAGGTCGGCCGGCGCCGCATCCATCGGCGTATTCAGATACAGCTCGAACGGCGGCGCATCGGCGGCTTCGCGGCCCGAGTGACGCAGCCAGTCGCCGTACAGCCACTGGTAAGCGGTCTTGAGGTCCGCATACGGCCCGGTATGCAGCAGCACCGCATACTCGCCGCCCGCGATCGTGATGCGCTCGACCGGCGGCGTCGGCTCGACGTCCGGCGCGCCGCCGGCCGGCACGAAGCACGCTTTCGCTCGCAATTGCGCTTCGGGCGTGGTGTCCGGATCGTCGTAGAAGATCCCGATCATCTTTGCGCCGGGGCCGATCAACCCGTGCTGCCCGACCCACGCGCCAATCTGCCCGAACGCGTCGCCGACCTTCAGGTAAGCGCCCGTATGCGCCACCGCATAACCGCGCAATTCCGGCTGCCGCCGGATCTCGACTTCATGCTTGAACATGTCTTCCTCTCCTCGCTGTAACGGATAGATCGGCCGGTGGACCCCGGCGCGCCGGTGCTGCGCGGGCGGCACGCCGTAAGCATCCCGAAATGCGCGTGCGAACGCGTGCGTCGAACCGTAGCCGGCGCGCCGGGCGATCGCGTCGAGCGGCAGCGCCGTGCAGACGAGGTCCTCCGATGCGCGCACGATCCGCATCCGCCGCACCGTCAGCACGATCGACTCGCCGTACAGCGCGCGATAGACGCGCTGCCAGTGATATGGCGACAGGCACGCGATGTCGGCGAGCCGGTTCAGGTCGAGCGTGTCGTCGAGGTGCGTGCGGATGTGGTCGTGAACGCGCGCGATGCGTGCTGCATAGCGGGTCCACGCGGGCGTTTCGGCTTTCGTGTCGACGGTCATGCGTGCGTCCCCCGGCAGGAATCGACGTCACGGTAGCACGCCGCCGATTGATAAATCTTGCGGAGATGCGTAGGCCAACAAAATCTGCCCCTTTTTAATTTCGCCGAAATGGGGTCTCGTCCCCGTCGAGATATGTCTAAAGTTAAAGACGGTGAAATCGGGTGATCGCGTCATTTTTCTCGGGTAAGTTGCTTGGGGCGGCAACGCACGGTTTTCGAAGTACGCAGGTAGTTCGTCGATGTTCAATCGCAACGCCACGTTTTTCGGGAGAAGAAGAAATGGATGCTTCCAGCTTCATCACGTCGCTGCAGACCACGCTAGGCGGATACCTGCCGAAGATTGCCGGCGCGATCGGCATCCTGGTGATCGGCTGGCTGATCGCCGTCGCGGTGCGGGCCGGCGCGCTCCGGCTGCTCAACGCGCTGAAGGTCGATCAGCGGATCAACGAAAGCACCGGCCAGGGCGCGCGCGTCGAGCGGATCATCGCCGGCGGGCTGTTCTGGCTCGTGCTGCTCGTCACCGCGGTGGGCATCTTCAACGTGCTCAACCTGTACGCGGTGTCCAATCCGTTCTCGCTGCTCGTCACCCACATCGTCAACTACCTGCCGAACCTGATCGGCGGCGCGGCGCTGACGCTGATCGCGTGGCTGATCGCGTCGCTCTTGCGCAGCCTCGCGAACCGTGCGCTGAAGGCGAGCAAGGTCGACGACAAGCTGTCCGAAAGCGCGGGCATGCAGCCGATGAGCGGCTATCTCGGCGACGTGCTGTTCTGGCTCGTGATCCTGATGTTCCTGCCGGCGATTCTCGCGTCGTTCGCGCTGTCCGGCCTGCTGTCGCCGGTGCAGGGGATGGTCGACAGGCTGCTCGCGATCGTGCCGAACCTGTTCGCGGCCGCGGTGATCGGCTTCGTCGGCTGGGTCGTCGCGCGCGTGCTGCGCGGCCTCGTGACGAACCTGCTGGTTGCCGCAGGCGCCGATCGCCTCACGCAGGGCCTCGACAGCCCGACGCCGGTGCGCGTGTCGAGCCTGATCGGCACCATCGTCTACGTGTTCGTGTTCGTGCCGACGCTGATCTCCGCGCTCGACGCGCTGAAGATCGACGCGATCTCGATTCCCGCCACCAACATGCTGAACCAGTTCCTCAGCGCGGTGCCCGACATCGTCGCGGCGATCGTGATCGTGCTCGTCACGTTCTATTTCGCGCGCTTCGTCGCGTCGCTCGCGCAGAAGCTGCTGGAAGCCGCCGGCGCCGACGGGCTGCCGGCCGTGCTCGGCGTCGAGCGCGTGTTTTCGGGGATCCTGCAACCGTCGGTGCTGGTCGCGCGGCTGATCGTGTTCTTCGCGATGCTGTTCGCATCGGTGGAGGCCGCGAACCGGCTCGGCTTCACGCAGGTGCGCGACGTCGTCACGCTGTTCATCGAATTCGGCGGCCATGTGCTGACGGGCGGCGTGATCCTCGTGATCGGCGTATGGCTCGCGGGCCTCGCGCGCCGCGTGATCGAGCAGGCCGACCGCGAGCACAGCGTGCTGTTCGCACGGATCGCGCAGTTCGCGATCCTCGGCCTGGTGTTCGCGATGGGGCTGCGCGCGATGGGCATCGCCAACGAGATCGTGCAGCTCGCGTTCGGCCTCGTGCTCGGCGCGATCGCGGTGGCGGTCGCGCTGTCGTTCGGCCTCGGCGGCCGCGAGGCGGCCGGCAAGCTGCTCGACCGCTGGTTCAACCAGCGCGGCGGCGGTCAGTAACGCCGGTGACGCGTCGGCCGTCCGGCCGCTTCGCGCGGCCGGACGGTGTGTGCACGACGCTCGTGGAGAGCCGCCCACCGCCCACCGTTGCCGTCAGCGAAACGTCAGCCGTCATCTTTGCCGAATTTCGATAACACGTCGTTTAATGACTCTCTAGCATCGATTCTCAGTCGCGCGGGCCCGCAGGCCGGCGCCTTTCAGGAGAATCCGATGAAAGCAGAGTCGAATGGCCGGCCCGCCGCCGGCGCCAAGTCGTCCGGCCAGCCCGCGCTGCAGCAGACGCTCGGGACCTGGCAACTGTGGGGCATCGCGGTCGGCCTCGTGATTTCAGGCGAATACTTCGGCTGGAGCTACGGCTGGGCGAGCGCCGGCACGCTGGGCTTCGTCGTCACCGCGCTGTTCGTCGCGGCGATGTACACCACCTTCATCTTCAGCTTCACCGAGCTGACGACGTCGATCCCGCACGCGGGCGGCCCGTTCGCGTATGCGCGCCGCGCGTTCGGCCCGGCGGGCGGCTATCTCGCCGGCGCCGCGACGCTCGTCGAGTTCGTGTTCGCGCCGCCCGCGATCGCGCTCGCGATCGGCGCGTACCTGCACGTGCAGTTTCCGGGGCTCGAACCGAAACACGCGGCGATGGGCGCGTATCTCGTGTTCATGGCGCTGAACATCGTCGGCGTGCAGATCGCCGCGACGTTCGAGCTGGTCGTCACGCTGTTCGCGATCTTCGAGCTGCTGGTGTTCATGGGCGTCGTGTCGCCGGGCTTCGCGTGGAGCAACTTCATGAAGGGCGGCTGGTCGGGCGCCGATCATTTCAGCGTCGGCGCGTTCCACGGCATGTTCGCCGCGATCCCGTTCGCGATCTGGTTCTTCCTCGCGATCGAAGGTGTCGCGATGGCCGCCGAGGAGGCGAAGAACCCGAAGCGCTCGATCCCGATCGCATACGTGGCCGGCATCCTGACGCTCGTCACGCTCGCGATCGGCGTGATGGTGTTCGCCGGCGGCGCGGGCGACTGGACCAAGCTCGCGAACATCAACGACCCGCTGCCGCAGGCGATGAAGTACATCGTCGGCGCGAACAGCGGCTGGATGCACATGCTCGTGTGGCTCGGGCTGTTCGGGCTCGTCGCGTCGTTCCACGGGATCATCCTCGGCTATTCGCGCCAGATCTTCGCGCTGGCCCGCGAAGGCTATCTGCCGGAGTGGCTCGGCAAGGTGCATCCGCGCTTCAAGACACCGCATCGCGCGATTCTCGCGGGCGGCGTGGTCGGCATCGCCGCGATCTACAGCGACGAGCTGATCCAGTTCGGCGGCCAGACGCTCACCGCGAACATCGTGACGATGTCGGTGTTCGGCGCGATCGTGATGTATATCGTAAGCATGGCGGCGCTGTTCAAGCTGCGCCGCTCGCAGCCGAACCTGGAGCGACCGTTCCGCGCGCCGCTGTACCCGTTCTTCCCGGCGTTCGCGATCGTTGCAGCCCTGATTTGCCTTGCGACGATGGTGTACTTCAACGGGCTGGTGGCGATGGTGTTCATCGCGTTCCTCGCGCTCGGCTACGCGTACTTCCTCGCGACCCGTTCGCAGCGTGCGAGCGCACCGGGCGACGCGCTGCTCGAGGAATGAGGATGGCCGACCCGAACGGCCGTTCGTGACGGCATGCGGCGCGCCCCGTCGAACGGGCGCGCCGTCGGCGTCAGGCAAGGCAAGGACTGGCAAGGAGATTCGAACGATGTCCTACACGGAGACGATCGGTCCGCGCACGTACCGTTTCGCGGACCTGAAGACGCTGCTCGCGAAAGCGAGCCCGCTGCGCTCGGGCGACCAGCTCGCCGGCGTCGCGGCGGCGAGCGAGGAGGAGCGCGTGGCCGCGAAGATCGCGCTCGCGGGCGTGCCGCTGAAGGCGTTCCTGAACGAAGCGCTGATTCCGTACGAACACGACGAGGTCACGCGCCTGATCCTCGACGATCACGACGCGGCCGCGTTCGCGGAGATCTCGCACCTCACCGTCGGCGACTTCCGCAACTGGCTGCTGTCGCCCGCGGCCGACGGCGCCGCGCTCGAGCGGATCGCGCCGGGCCTCACGCCCGAGATGGTCGCGGCCGTGTCGAAGCTGATGCGCAACCAGGACCTGATCGCGGCCGCGCGCAAGCGCCGCGTCGTCACGCGCTTTCGCAACACGGTCGGGCTGGCCGGCCGGATGTCGGTGCGGCTGCAGCCGAACCATCCGACCGACGACGTGAAGGGCATTGCCGCGTCGATGCTCGACGGGCTGATGTACGGCTGCGGCGACGCGATGATCGGCATCAACCCGGCGACCGACAGCCTCGCGGCGATCGTGAAGCTGCTCGCGATGATCGACGGATTCCGCGAACGCTACGGCGTGCCGACGCAGTCGTGCGTGCTCACGCACGTGACCAACACGATCGCGGCGATCGAGAAGGGCGCGCCGGTCGACCTGGTGTTCCAGTCGATCGCGGGCACCGAGAAGGCGAACGCGAGCTTCGGGATCTCGCTCGCGCTGCTCGGCGAGGCGCGCGAGGCCGCGTTGTCGCTCAAGCGCGGCACCGTCGGCAACAACCTGATGTACTTCGAGACGGGGCAAGGCAGCGCGCTGTCGGCGAACGCGCACTTCGGTGTCGACCAGCAGACCTGCGAGGTGCGCGCGTATGCGGTCGCGCGCAAGTTCGATCCGTTTCTCGTGAACACGGTGGTCGGCTTCATCGGGCCCGAATACCTGTACGACGGCAAGCAGATCATCCGCGCGGGGCTCGAGGATCATTTCTGCGGCAAGCTGCTCGGCGTGCCGATGGGCTGCGACATCTGCTACACGAATCACGCGGAAGCCGACCAGGACGACATGGACACGCTGCTGACGCTGCTGGGCGCGGCCGGCATCAACTTCATCATGGGGATTCCGGGCGCGGACGACGTGATGCTGAACTATCAAAGCACGTCGTTTCACGACCAGCTCTACGTGCGCGAGGTGCTCGGCCTGCGCCGCGCGCCCGAGTTCGAGGAATGGCTGGAGACGATGGAGATCGCCGACGCGCACGGCGCGCTGCGCGCCGCGAACGCGCGTGTGCCGCTGCTCGCGGGCGCGAACGACTGGATGGGGATTTCGGCATGAGCGACGCCGTCGAAAAGAACCCGTGGGCGCAGCTGAAGTCGTTCACGAACGCGCGGATCGCGCTCGGCCGCGCGGGCAGCAGCCTGCCGACC
Organism: Burkholderia sp. Bp8994; assembly: GCF_003853805.1. Taxonomy (NCBI): domain Bacteria; kingdom Pseudomonadati; phylum Pseudomonadota; class Betaproteobacteria; order Burkholderiales; family Burkholderiaceae; genus Burkholderia; species Burkholderia sp. Bp8994. Next base: position 120,460 of record NZ_QTQH01000010.1, on the reverse strand, counting down.
GCGCCGCTGCTCGCGTTCAACCTGTCGCACGCGCAGGCGCGCGACGCGGTGCACCAGCCGCTCGACGCGGACGCGCTGCGCCGCGAGATCGACGCGGCCGGCTTCGCGACGCTCGGCGTGCAGAGCGCGGCGCCCGACCGCCAGCATTACCTGCGCCGGCCCGATCTCGGCCGCAAGCTGTCCGATGACGGACGCGCGCTGCTGGCCGGCTACGGCGCGGCGCTCGACGACGCGCCGGAGGTGGTGTTCGTGGTCGGCGACGGGCTGTCGGCGTTCGCGGCCGCGAAGCAGGCGCTGCCGCTGCTGCAGGCCGTGTGCCCGCGGCTCGAAGCGGACGGCTGGCGGATCGGCCCGGTGGTGGTCGCGACGCAGGCGCGCGTCGCGCTCGGCGACGAGATCGGCGAACTGCTGCGCGCGCAGGTCGTCGCGATGCTGATCGGCGAACGGCCGGGGCTCAGCTCGCCGGACAGCCTCGGCGTGTACCTGACCTGGGCGCCGAAGGTCGGCTGCCACGACGCACTGCGCAACTGCATCTCGAACGTGCGGCCCGAAGGGCTGCCGCATGCCGCGGCCGCGCACAAGCTGCATTACCTGATGACGCACGCGCGCCGGCTCGGCCTCACGGGCGTCGGGCTGAAGGACGACAGCGATGCGCTGTTGCCGCAGGCGGAAGCGGAGCGGATCGGCGCGGATTGGTGAGGATCGATGGCGCGACCGCGCCGTCCGTCTACTTGTCTACTTGAACAGCCGCTCGCACAGGAAGTCGACGAACACGCGCAGCTTCGGCGACAGCTGCCGGCTCGACGGCCACACGATCGAGAACTGCCCCGGCGCGATCCGGTAGTCGTCGAGCACCGTGACGAGCGCGCCCGTGTCCAGCGCGTCGCGCGCGAGGAAATCGGGCATGTAGCCGATGCCGAGCCCCGCCATCACCGCGCCGCGCAGCGCTTCCATGTTGTTGCAGGTCATCGCGGTGCGCAGCTTCAGCGGCGTGCCGTCGTCGGCGGCGAGCGCCCAGTCCTGCAGCTTGCCGGTGGTCGGGAAACAGTAGCGCACGCAATCGTGCGCTTCGAGATCGCGCGGCGCCCGCGGCGTGCCGGCCTGCGCGAGATACGCGGGCGTTGCGCACAGCACGAACGCGAACGGGCCGAGCCGCCGCGACATCAGGCTCGAATCCGACAGCGGGCCGCTGCGGATCACCGCGTCGAAGCCGCCTTCGACGACATCGACCATCCGGTCGTTGAAATCCAGGTCGAGCTCGACGTCCGGATAGCGCTGCCTGAATTCGGGTAGCACCGGCAGCAGGAACCGGTAGCCGATCACCGGCAGGCTCACGCGCAGCTTGCCGCGCGGGCGCTGCGCGGCGGCCGTCACGGTCGCCTCCGCATCGCGAAAATCCTCGAGGATCCGCTGGCAGCGTTCGTAGAAATGGCGCCCTTCGTCGGTCAGCGTGACGCGCCGCGTCGTGCGGTTGAACAGGCGCACGCCGAGCGACTGCTCGAGCCGCGCGATCGTCTTGCCGACGGCGGACGCCGAGATGCCGAGCGCGCGGCCGGCCGCGACGAAGCTGAGCGCTTCGGCGGTGCGGACGAAGGCGGCGATGCCGTTCAGGTTTTCCATCGACGTAGGCGGGCGAGCGGATGCGATGCGGTGAATTGAGGAATTTTAGTCCGTTATATACGGAGCAACGCATTGTTTTTCGGTGATTGAATCGAAATTATCCTTGATCGCGCTTGAGGCGCATCCGCGCCGGCTTTTCGAGGAGCAATGATGGATCACCCGTTTTCAGCCGATTCAGCCACATCGGCACGCCGGCGCGCGTGGGTGCTGGCCGCCGTCTGCATGGCCGCCGTCGCGCTGCCGCTGTCGTTTTCGGGCGGCGCGGTCGCGACGCCCGCGATCGGCCGCGACCTGCACGGCGGCCCGGTCGCGATGAACTGGATCACGAACGCGTTCATGCTCGCGTTCGGCAGTTTCCTGATGGCGGCGGGCGCGCTGGCCGACCAGTTCGGCCGCAAGCGCGTGTTCGCGATCGGCGTCGGCGGCTTCACGCTGATGTCGGTTGCGCTCGCGTTCGCGCCGTCGATGCTCGCGGTCGACCTGCTGCGCGGCGCGCAAGGGCTCGCGGCGGCCGCGGCGCTCGCGGGCGGCACGGCCGCGCTGGCGCAGGAGTTCGACGGCGCGGCGCGCACGCGTGCGTTCAGCCTGCTCGGCACGACCTTCGGCATCGGGCTCGCGTTCGGGCCGGTGCTCGCCGGCTCGCTGATCGCGCACGGTGGCTGGCGTGCGATCTTCGTCACGGGCGCGGCGGCCGGCACGCTGTCGCTCGGGTTCGGGCTGCCGCGCATGCACGAGTCGCGCGATCCGCACGCGACGGGGCTCGACTGGCCCGGCACCGCAGCGTTCACCGCCGCGCTCACGCTGTTCACGTTCGGCGTGATCGAGGCACCCGCGCGCGGCTGGACGCATCCGCTCGTCGTTGTGCTGCTGGCGGGCGCGGTGCTCGGCGCGTGCGCATTCGTCGCGATCGAGACGCGCGTCGCGCGGCCGATGCTCGACCTCTCGCTGTTCCGGATTCCGCGCTTCGTCGGCGTGCAGGTGCTGCCGGTGTCGACCTGCTGCTGTTACATCGTGCTGCTCGTCGTGCTGCCGCTGCGCTTCATCGGCATCGACGGTTTCAGCGAAATCGACGCGGGCTGGCTGATGCTCGCGATCTCCGCGCCGATGCTCGTCGTGCCGCTCGTCGCGGCGACGCTCACGCGCTGGCTGTCGGCCGGCGTGATCTCGGGGCTCGGGCTCCTGCTCGCGGCGGCGGGCCTCGTATGGCTGGGCGTCGCGCTGCGCGGCGGCGCGGGGCCGGCGGCGATCGCGCCGATGCTCGCGATCGGCGTCGGGGCCGGCATGCCGTGGGGGCTGATGGACGGGCTGTCGGTCAGCGTCGTGCCGAAGGAGCGCGCGGGGATGGCGACCGGGATCTTCAGCACGACGCGCGTTGCGGGCGAAGGGATCGCGTTAGCGATCGCCGGCGCGGTGCTGGCGACCCTCGCGCACGCCGATTTGCGGCAGGCGGCGACGGGAACATCCGACGCGACGCTGCGGGCGGCCGCGCGCCTCGCGACCGGCGATCTCGCCGGTGCGGCGGCCGGGTTGCCGGGCGTCGGTCGTGCGGCGCTGCTCGCGAGCTATGTGCATGCATTCGATCGGCTGCTGATCGGGCTCGCGGTCGTCACGGTGCTGTGTGCGGTGGTGGTGTTCGCGTTTCTCGGTGCACGGCCGGCAGTGGCGGAAGCGCGCGGCGATGACGGCGAACCGGCGCATACCGACGCGCGGGCGCGTCGCCGGACCGGACCGGCTTGCGTGGAAGCAAGCGGGCGGTGAGTGTGCGGTGAGCGGGGCGTCGTCGGGGGCGTGCAGGTCGACAATCGCGGACCGCGCGCCCGGGCATTTTGCGATGGCGCGAATCCGCGTACCGACGATCGGCCCCGCGCGCGAATGACCGTAGAGCGTTGCGTCGCCGGGCACACGCTCATCGGGAACGGCGCCGGCGCGCTCCTGCACCGACGACTCACCCGGCGCGTCACGTTTGCGCAAGCGGCCGCAGCGCCTCATCGGCCCATGCGCGCCCGCCTTGCCGCGACGGCGGCATGGTGCGGCGACTCACGCCAGCACGAGCGGCCGCAGCGCCTCACCGGCCCAGGCACGCGCGCCTTGCCGCAACGACGGCATGGTGCGGCGCCTCACGCCAGCACGAGCGGCGGCAATTCCGCATCGGCCCGCGCGTGCGCGCTTTCCACGTCAACGACCACATAACGCAGCGCATCCGGCCACAGTTGCGCGCGGCTTCCCGCCTCTTCGTCGATCGTCGCGCGCCCCTGCACGAGCCACGTCGTCTGCCGGACGAAATCGACGAACAGCAGCGCGATCGCCGGATTCACGAGCAGGTTGCCGATCGTGTTGAACAGGTTGTTGCCCGCGAAGTCGGGCAGCACGAGCGTGCGGCGATCGGGCAGGTCGACGAGCGGGGCGAACGAACCGTCCGCGCGCGGCTGCCGGCCGCGATACGAGCAGTCGGCGTCGCCCGCCGCGTTCGCGGTCGCGACGATCAGGAATGCCTGTTCATGGATGAACGCGACGACATCGTCGCTCAAGGGGCCCGGTTGGTTCATGGTTCGGTCGGCGCGTGGCCGATGCGTGCGGATTCGCGTTCCGCACGCAAGCGACATGCCATGCGGCGAGCGTGGCGCGCAGCGGTGCGTGCGCAGCTGCGCTGTGAAAAATCCGAACACCCGTCGTACCCGCTGTGCCGTCCCGGTGTTCAGAATCGGGACACTCGTGTTCGATGCGCCGGCATCGCCCCCGGCGGGCGCCCGGACGCACCGCTCCTGTTCCGTTTTCGCCCGGTTTGGCACGCATGTTGCGTAAACCGTGCAGCGCGATCCAACCGGCGCTGCATTCACACAAGCACGATGAACAGGAGACATGTATGAACCCGTTTGACCTGAAACAACTGGGCCTCGACGTCGAATACCCGTACCGTCAGCAGTACGACAACTACATCGGCGGCAAGTGGGTTCCGCCGGTGAAGGGCGAATATTTCGAGAACGTGTCGCCGATCAACGGCAAGCCGTTCTGCCGCGTGCCGCGCTCCGGCGCCGACGACATCGAGGTCGCACTCGATGCCGCGCACGCCGCGCGCCGCAAGTGGGGCAAGACGTCGGTCACCGAGCGCGCGAACCTGCTGCTCGCCGCCGCCGACCGGATGGAAAAGAACCTGAAGCTGCTCGCGGTGGCCGAGACGATCGACAACGGCAAGCCGCTGCGCGAGACGATGGCGGCCGACCTGCCGCTCGCGATCGACCACTTCCGCTATTTCGCGGGCTGCATCCGCGCGCAGGAAGGCGGCATCTCCGAGATCGACGACAACACCGTCGCGTATCACTTCCACGAGCCGCTCGGCGTCGTCGGCCAGATCATCCCGTGGAACTTCCCGCTGCTGATGGCCGCGTGGAAGCTCGCACCGGCGCTCGCGGCCGGCTGCTGCGTGGTGATGAAGCCGGCCGAGCAGACGCCCGCGTCGGTGCTGGTGCTGATGGAGCTGATCGGCGACCTGTTCCCGGCCGGCACGATCAACATCGTCAGCGGCTTCGGCAAGGAAGCGGGCGAGGCGCTCGCGACCAGCAAGCGGATCGCGAAGATCGCGTTCACCGGTTCCACGCCGGTCGGCAAGCACATCCTGCGCGCGGCGGCCGAGAGCCTGATCCCGTCGACGGTCGAACTGGGCGGCAAGAGCCCGAACATCTTCTTCGCCGACGTGCTCGACCAGGACGACGCGTTCCTCGACAAGGCGCTCGAAGGCCTCGCGATGTTCGCGCTCAACCAGGGCGAAGTGTGCACGTGCCCGTCGCGGATCCTGATCCAGGAATCGATCTACGAACGCTTCATCGAGAAGGCCGTCGCGCGCGTCGAGCGCATCAAGGGCGGCCACCCGCTCGACCTGCAGACGATGATCGGCGCGCAGGCGTCGCAGCAGCAGCTCGACAAGATCCTGTCGTACATCGACATCGGCCGCGACGAAGGCGCGCAATGCCTGACGGGCGGCGAGCGCACGGCACCGGCCGCCGACCTCGGCACGGGCTATTACGTGAAGCCGACGATGCTGTTCGGCAACAACAAGATGCGCGTGTTCCAGGAAGAGATCTTCGGGCCGGTCGCGTCGGTGATGACGTTCAAGGACGAGCAGGAGGCGATCGAACTCGCGAACGACACGTTCTACGGGCTCGGCGCGGGCGTGTGGACGCGCAACGGCACGCGTGCGTACCGGATGGGCCGCGAGGTCGAGGCCGGCCGCGTGTGGACCAACTGCTACCACCTGTACCCGGCGCACGCGGCGTTCGGCGGCTACAAGCAGTCCGGCATCGGCCGCGAGACGCACAAGATGGCGCTGTCGAACTATCAGCAGACGAAGTGCCTGCTGGTCAGCTACCAGGCCGAGGCGCTCGGGTTCTTCTGATCGCCGCAGCAGGGGGCGAAGTGCCGGGGCTGGCCGGGCGGCAGCGCAACGCTGCCCGGTACGGCGGCCGGTGCCGGACGGCGGCGACGCGTCCGGTGCCGGCTTGCCGTGGAGGGTGCGGCGGTCGGGCGCTGGCTGTCCAGCCTTCGGCCGTCGGGCGGCGTCCGCGGCGAGGTGGCAATGCGCTGGCGCCGGTTCGTCCGGCACTTCGCCGTTTTCGTGTTCCGACCTTCGATACGGGCGTCGGCATTCGCACCGGCCGGTGCGCGTTCGCGCCCGTATCGTGCCCGTATCGCACCCCGATGGCCCCGACGGAAACCAGCATGTCAGAACTGCCCGGATCCTATCCGCGTCACCCGGTGTTTCACGCGGGCGAGCTCGACGCGCATCACCGCTTCGGCGTCGCCGACGAAGCCGAGCGGATGAGCGACGTCGTGACGACGCGGCTGAGCATCGGTGTGCGCCAGTTCGTCGAATCGCAGCCGTTCATGTTCGTCGGCACGACGAGCGGCGGCCCGGCCCCGTCGCGCATGACCTGCGACATCGTGCAGGGCATGCGCGACGCGAACGGCGATCTATGGCCGGTCGTGCGCGTGATCGACACGAAGACGCTGCGCTTCGCGCTGCCGGCGCACGGCGGCCACCGGCTCGATGCGCTGGCGTGCGACGGCTGCGGCGTCGGGCTGCTGTTCATCGATTTCGTGCGCGGCATCCGCTACCGGATCAACGGCCGCGCGACGTTGCGCACCGATCTGCCGGAAGCGGACGCGGCGCCCTGGCCGGCGGACAGTCCGATCGTCGAACTGGCGGTCGCGCAGGCGTACGGCAACTGCGGCACGCGGGTCGTGCGGTTGCGGCCGGGCGCGTAGCGCGTCGCCGGGCGGGCGGCGGCACGCATGCCGCACCCGCGCGGTGCGCGGCATGCCGCCTCCGGGTGCGCCCGCATGGCGCGCATCGGCCGCACGGCGTTGAATGACGGGCTTGTCGCCGGACAACGCGGATCGGCACGGGACTTGCGTGTTGGACGTGGTCCCGGGCGGGTGAGGAGAACATGATGGGTCAACGAGTGGAGTGCATGGCCGAGCCGACGGCCGAGGACACGCGGTGCAGCGCACAGGGCGACGACGCGCTGGCCGGCCAGGCCGTGGTCAGCGTCGCGCACGACGCCGACGAGCAGGCGCGCAACCTGATCGGCTGGCGGCAGACCTACGACCAGCTCGCGGCCGGCCGCTTCGTCGGCACGCTGACCGAGCTGCCGCTCGACACGATGAAGCTGTTTCGCGAATCGACCAGCCACCTGCTGCGGCAGGCGTGCGAGGTGCGCGGCGACGCGTACTGGTTCGGCATCCCGCTGACGAGCGACGGCACCGCGCGGGTCGATGCGTGCCGCATCGGCCCCGGCGCGCTCGCGTTCCGGCCCGGCAACGTCGAATTCGAATTGCTGACACCCGCGCAGTTCTCGATCTACGGCGTGGTCGTGCGCGGCGACGTGCTGCGCCGCTACGCGGAGGAAGTCGAACACCGTGCGCTCGACGAGCGGCTGTTCGCGCAGCGCGTGATCCAGATCGGCGATATGCGGCTCGCGCGCCTGTGTGCGCTGCTCGGCGGCCGCCTCGACGGCGCGGCGGCCGCGGGTGGGCCGCTGCCCGACGCACAGCGCGACGACCTGCAGGCCGAGGTGCTGGCCGCGCTGTTCGACGCGTGTGCGCAACCGGCTGACGACGGCGCGGGCGGCGCCCCGTCGACACGGCGCTGGATCGTCGAGCAGGCGCGCGAGTACGTGCTCGCACACCGCACGCGCCCGGTCGGCGTGCCCGAGCTGTGCGAGCAGTTGCACGTGAGCCGGCGCACGCTGCAGTACTGTTTCCAGGACGTGCTCGGCATGGCGCCCGCGACCTATCTGCGCACGCTGCGGCTGAACGGCGCGCGGCGCGACCTGTGCGGGCGGGCGGCCGGTTCCGTGCAGGACGTCGCGGAGGCGTGGGGCTTCTGGCACCTGAGCCAGTTCGCGACCGACTATCGGCGGCTGTTCGGCAAGCGGCCGTCGGAGACGCTGCGCGAGCGGGCGGTGACGGTGGCGGCCGGGTGAGGCGGGCGGCGGCGCGCGGATGCCGCGGTGCGTCCGGTCATCCGGGCGACTCCCTTTTCTCCATCCCTATCCGGCGGTAGCCGCCGCTTCGCGCGGTGCAGGCCACGGCAAGGCATCCCAGTCGATCGCCCGGTAAGCGGCTTCGACCGCCGCGAGGTCGTTCGGCCGCTCGCTGCGATGCAGCCCGTGCAATGCGTCCGGCACATCGAGCGCGACCGGTACGCAGTGCGGATAGTCGCGCACGCGCAGCGCCGGGCCGATCGTCGTGAAACAGCCGAGCGTCGGCACGTCGAAACCGTCGGCGAGATGCAGCGCGGCCGTGTCGGGCGCGAACAGCACGCTCGCCCCGCTGACCCAGGCAATGAAGCGCGCGGTATCGGCCGCGTCGCGGCTCACGTCGACATAGGCCGGATGCGCGACGGGGCCGAAGCCGACCACCGGCAGCCCGTAACGCCGCGCGAGCCGCTCCACGAAAGCCGCGCGCAGCGCCGGCGGCACGCTGCGCACCGCGGTGCTCGCGCTCGGGCAGAACAGCACGTACGGCCGCCGCCATTCGGCCGGCAGGGCGGGCAGGGGCAGCCGCGCGAGCCAGCGATTGCGCTTCGCGGCGGCCGGCACCGTGGCCGGGTCCGTGCCGAGCGCGTCGAGGAAGAAGTCGATCATCGGCTGTCGCGCGAAAGCGGGCCAGTACAGGTGATTGCCGAGATCGATGCGCGGCGCGTGCGCGGGCAGTGCGTCGGCGGCGCACGGCAGCGTACGCGACGGCGCGACGACGTCGGCGGCGAGCGCATACAGCGCGTCGACGTAGCGCGGCGCGCGGGCCGGCCGGTAGAGCGTGAAGCGCAGGCCGGGATGCATCGCGCGCAGCGCGGCGAGCGCGGTCAGCCCGATCACCGAGTCGCCGAGCGCGACGCCCATTCCGTTGATCACGTACACGTCCGCCGTGCGGCCGTAGTCGAGCCGGAACGGCCGGTGGGCGGCGTGCAGCAGGCCGAGCGCCGGTGCGGCCGGCACGTGATCCTCCGCGGGGCCGCTGCCGTGCTCGAGGTCGTAGGGGGCGACGAGCGTGCCGTCGGGCGCGAGCAGCGTGCCCGGGTGCGTCAGCGCGTCGTCGCGCGACAGCGCGAGACCGGCCGGCGCGGCGCGCATTTCCATGGTCACGCGCCGCGTGCGCGGCGGCCCTGCTCGCGGATCTGCTCGAGCGTCGCGGCCGGCGTGCTGGCGTCCTGCGGGATGCGGATCTCGATCAGCGCCGGCAGCCCGCAGGTCAGTGCGCGCTCCAGTGCCGGCGCGAAGTCGGCGGTGCGCTCGACCGTCTCGCCATGCGCGCCGAACGCGCGCGCATACGCGGCGAAATCGGGGTTCGTGAGCCCGGTGCCGTGCACGCGCCCCGGATAGTTGCGCTCCTGATGCATGCGGATCGTGCCGAAATGCCCGTTGTTGACGACGATGGCGACGATGTTCAGCCCGTACTGCATCGCGGTCGCGAGTTCGTTGCCGGCCATCATGAAGCAGCCGTCGCCGGCGAGCGCGACGACGGCCCGCGACGGATACAGCGACTTCGCGGCGAGCGCGGCGGGCAGCCCGTAGCCCATCGCGCCGCTGGTCGGCGCGAGCTGCGAGCGAAAGTGCCGGTACGCGAAGTGGCGATGCAGCCAGATCGCGTAGTTGCCGGCGCCGTTGGTCAGGATCGCGTCGTGCGGCAGGCGCTCGCGCAACTGCACCATCACGTCGCCGAGCTGGACATCGCCGGGCATCGGCAGCGGCGCGTGCCATTCGCGGTACGCGCGGTGCGCGTCGGCGGCCGTGCCGGCCCACGCGGGGTGCGCCGGCGGTTCGAGCGCCGCGAGCGGCGCCGCGATTTCCGGCATCCCGGACACGATCGGCAGGTCGGCCGCATACACGCGGCCGAGCTCGTCCGCGCCCTGGTGCACGTGGATCAGTGTCTGGCGCGTCTTCGGGATGTCGAGCAGCGTGTAGCCGCCCGTCGTCGCTTCGCCGAGACGCGGGCCGAGCACCAGCAGCAGGTCGGCGTCGCGGATCCGCTTGGCGAGCGCGGGATTGATCCCGAGGCCGACGTCGCCCGCGTAGTTCGGGTGCGCGTTGTCGAAGATGTCCTGGAAGCGGAACGCGCACGCGACCGGCAGTTGCCAGCGCTCGACGAAGGTGCGCAGGTTCGCGCATGCGTCGGGCGTCCAGCCGCTGCCGCCGACGATCGCGAACGGCCGCTCGGCGCGCGCGAGCCGTTCGCGCAGCTCGTCGACCTGCGCGGCCGACGGCGACGCCGCGACGCGTTTCGCGGCCGGCACGACGGGCTGCGGCGCGCACGCGTCGGACAGCACGTCCTCGGGCAGCGCGAGCACGACCGGGCCGGGCCGGCCGGACGTCGCGACGTGGAAGGCATGGCTCAGGTATTCGGGAATGCGGCGCGGGTCGTCGATCTGCGCGACCCATTTCGCCATCTGGCCGAACATCCGGCGGTAGTCGATTTCCTGGAAGGCTTCGCGGTCGAGGTGCTCGCGCGCGCACTGGCCGACGAACAGGATCATCGGCGTCGAATCCTGGAACGCGGTGTGCACGCCGATCGACGCGTGGGTCGCGCCGGGCCCGCGCGTGACGAACGCGATGCCGGGGCGGCCGGTCAGCTTGCCGACCGCTTCCGCCATGTTCGCGGCCGCCGCTTCGTGGCGGCAGACGACCGTCTGGATCCGCGCGGTGTCGTCCGCCAGCGCATCGAGTACGGCGAGAAAGCTCTCGCCCGGCACGCAGAACACGCGTTCGACGTGATTGGCGAGCAACGCATCGACGAGCAGTCGCGCGCCGGTGGTGGCGCGCGGCTCGAGATCCTTGGAATGCGACATGGGCTGCCGTCTCCCTGGGTAGCGGGATGTACAGATTACGCCTGTTGTCGGGGCGCCGGCACGCTGGCCGGTGAAAAGTGTCGGAACGCGGGGAGCTCGGGGCGTGGATGTTGCACGCGACGTGCGGGTGTTTCGCCGCTTTGAAACGCTGGTCGGCTTTCTGCGCGACATCGGCATCAGCCGTTTCGATGTGGATGCGTCGGAGTTCGACCCGGATGCGGCCGGCCGGGCGACCCGGCCCGATCGGGCGGCCGCGATGAGGGCGGCACACGAGGCAGCGGCCCACGATCGCTGGTTTCGCGAGCAGGTGCAGCAGGCGCTGGACGATCCGCCTGCGTCGATTCCCGACGCGGAGGTGAGTGCCGACTTCGCGTCGCGCCGTGCGGCGCTGCGTGAACGGCTCGCGGGCAGGCGAGGGGATGCTTCTTGACCTTCGCGCTGCACTGGAATCCGAAGGCGTACGAGGATCGCGCCGCGATCATGGGCTACATCGGCGAGCACGACCCGCAGGCCGCAATCGAACTCGACGAACCGCTGGAACAAAGGGCCGCCACGTTGCCGGCCCGTGCAGAGCTGTATCGGCAAGGGCGAGTGGCCGGCACGCGCGAACTGGTGGTCGCGCCGAACCACGTGCTCGTGTATCGCATCAGACCGGCTGAGGGGATCGTCGAGATCCTCCGCGTGCTGCATGCGCGACGGCAGTGGCCGTGATGCCCGATATCCGCAAGTCGGCGTCGAGCGGCGGAAGAAGGATCATCTCGACAAGCTGATCGCCGCGCATGCGGTGTCGCTCGACGTCGCGCTCGTGACCAACAACGAGCGGGATTTCGTCAGCTATCCGGGATTGCGGCTGGAGAACTGGCTGAACGATTGATGGCGGTGATGGTGTCCGACGGTCATGCGGGATATCGATCCACCCGCATGACCGCCGGACCCTGCATCAGCACTCGACGATATTCACCGCCAGCCCGCCGCGCGACGTTTCCTTGTATTTCGTCTTCATGTCGGCGCCCGTCTCGCGCATCGTCTTGATCACCGAGTCGAGCGACACGTAGTGCGAGCCGTCGCCGCGCAGCGCCATGCGCGCCGCGTTGACCGCCTTCACCGACGCCATCGCGTTGCGCTCGATGCACGGGATCTGCACCATCCCGCCGACCGGGTCGCAGGTGAGGCCGAGGTTGTGCTCCATCCCGATCTCGGCCGCGTTCTCGACCTGGCGCGGCGTGCCGCCGAGCACGGCCGCGAGCGCGCCGGCCGCCATCGAGCACGCGACGCCCACTTCGCCCTGGCAGCCCACTTCCGCACCCGAAATCGACGCGTTGAGCTTGTACAGGATGCCGATCGCGGCGGCGGTCAGCAGGAAGTCGATCACGCCCTGTTCGTTCGCGCCCGGCGTGAAGCGCGTGTAGTAGTGCAGCACGGCCGGGATGATGCCGGCCGCGCCGTTGGTCGGCGCGGTGACGACGCGGCCGCCGGCCGCGTTTTCCTCGTTGACCGCGATCGCATACAGGTTGATCCAGTCGACCATCGACAGCGGATCCTGCAGCGCGCGCTCCGGATGGCCGGTCAGCGCACGATACAGCTGCGGCGCACGGCGCTTGACCTGGAACGGGCCGGGCAGGTTGCCGTCGGCTTCCGGGTTGCCGATCCCGCAGCCGCGCGACACGCACGACTGCATCACGGCCCAGATCTTCAGCAGCCCGTCGCGCGTCTCTTCCTCGGTGTGCCACGCGCGCTCGTTTTCCCACATCAGCTGCGCGATCGACTTGCCGGTCGACTCGGTCAGCGCGAGCAGCTCGGCGCCGGTGCGGAACGGATGCGTCATCTGCTCGGCCGCGCTCAGCACCTTCGTGTTCGGCGCACCGGCCGTCACGACGAAGCCGCCGCCGACGGACAGGTAGGTGCGCTCGACCAGCACGTCGCCGTTCGCGTCGGACGCGCGCAGCTTCATGCCGTTCGGGTGCTCGGGCAGCGCCTGCCGGTAGAACGCGATGTTCTCCTTCAGCACGAACGGCACCGGATGCGTGCCGAGCAGCGCGAGCTTCTTCGACTTGCGGACATCTTCCAGACGCGCGTCGATCGTCTCGGGATCGACGGTGTCGGGCGCGTCGCCGAGCAGGCCGAGCATCACGCCGCGGTCGGTGCCGTGGCCCTTGCCGGTCGCGCCGAGCGAGCCGTACAGCTCGACCTTCACACTGGCCGTCGCGTCGAGCATCCCGTCTCGCTCGAGGCCCTGCACGAACATCAGCGCCGCGCGCATCGGTCCGACCGTATGCGAACTGGACGGGCCGATGCCGATCTTGAAGAGGTCAAACACGCTGACTGCCATCTTGATACCTGCCTTGCTTTAAGAATAATGCTAGCGCGCCTGCAATGGCAGGCACGCGGCGAGCCATGCGGGCGGCATGGGGGAGAGTTGCCGCGCGACGCGCGCATAGCGCCCGTCGAGACGCGCGGCCAGATGAAAGAGTTCGGTGGCGTTTTTCGGGTCCCACTGCCCCGTATAACCCGGCAAGCCGGCCTCGCGGCGCTTCGCGTCGAACGGCACCGGCGAATTCACGAATTCCTCGTGCGTTTTCTCGCCGAGCGCGTACGGCACGAGCCAGTCGAGCGCGGCCGCGAGCGTCGCGCCGTTCGCGCCGCGCTCGCGCAGCCAGTTGCGGTTGAAGCGGCGCGCGGCGAGCGCGGCCGTCACCAGCGGTTGCAAGTCGTACACCGCGTAATGCAGCGCATCGCGTTCCTCGAAATCCCAGGTCTTGCCGTCCGGGCCGATGTTGTCGGCGAGATGCTCGACGAACAGCCGCTGCGCGGCGTTCATCATCTTGCGGTCGCCGAGCGTGAACGCGGACAGCGCAATCAGCTTGATCCGGTGGCTCTGCCAGTTGTTGCGCCAGGTGCCGGCGAGCGGGCGCTTCTGCGCGTCGATCTGCGCGACGTAACCGGCGCCGAGCTTCGCGATGAACGCCGCCGTCGCGTTACGCGTCTTGACCGGCAGCGCGCTCGCCGTCATGTCGTACGCGATGATCAGGCTGTCGAAGCGCGTCTCGTCGATCGGGTTGAAGTCCGGCTGATAGGTCGACACCCACGCGGACAGGAAGCGGTCGACGAGCTGCAGGTAGCGCGGCGCATTGGTCACGCGCCACGCGAGCGCGGCATCGCGCATCAGCTCCATGTCCTTCAGCGCATCGACGCTCTGGTCGTAGATGCCTTCGTGCGGCAGCGTGCCCTCGGTGTGCACGCGCGCCATTGCCTTCGGCTGCTCGCCGATGCGCGCGTCGACGCTGCGGATCAGTGCCTGCACGCCCGGCTCGGCCTGCGTCGTCTCGCTCGCCTGCAACGCGGGCGCCGCGCAGAAATTCATCGCCGCGCGCGCGCTGCCGGCCGTGCCGAGGCCGGCGGCCAACGACAGCGACGCGACGAGCAGCGGCACGACGCGGCGCGTGCGCGGCCGCTCCTGCGTGGCACCCTGGCCCGGAAACATCGGACGCACCATGCGGAACTCCTTGATTGGCTGGATCGCGTGTGATGTTAGCCGGATTGGCGGGCAAGCGTGAATCGATCGGGCCGGCGGCGGACGCAAAAACCGCACGCAACCGAGGGTTGCGTGCGGTGTGGTCACGGCCGGACTCCGGAGCGCGGGCAGCGTTATGCGTAGTCCGACACCGGCACGCACGAGCAGAACAGGTTGCGGTCGCCGTAGGCGTTGTCCGCACGGCCGACCGGCGGCCAGTACTTGTTCGTGCCGAGCGACGCGACCGGGTACGCCGCCTGCTCGCGCGAGTACGCGTGCGGCCATTCGTTCGCGGTGACGACGGCTGCCGTGTGCGGCGCGTGACGCAGCGGGTTGTCCTCGCGGTCGGCGCGGCCTTCCTCGACGGCACGGATTTCCTCGCGGATCGCGATCATCGCGGCGATGAAGCGGTCGAGTTCTTCCTGCGATTCCGATTCCGTCGGCTCGACCATCAGCGTGCCCGGCACCGGGAAGCTCATCGTCGGCGCATGGAAGCCGTAGTCCATCAGGCGCTTCGCGACGTCGTCGACGCTGATGCCGCTCGTTTCCTTGAGCGGGCGCAGGTCGAGAATGCACTCGTGCGCGACCAGCCCGCCCGGGCCCGAATACAGCACCGGATAGTGCGGCGCGAGGCGCTTCGCGATGTAGTTCGCGTTGAGGATCGCGGTTTCCGTCGCGGCGGTCAGGTTCTTCGCGCCCATCATCGCGATGTACATCCACGAGATCGGCAGGATCGACGCCGAGCCGTACGGCGCGGCCGACACCGCGCCGATGCCGTCTTCCGCACGCGCGTAGCCGGTCGAACGCTGGTTCGGCAGGAACTTCGCGAGGTGCGCGCCGACCGCGACCGGGCCGACGCCCGGGCCGCCGCCGCCGTGCGGGATGCAGAAGGTCTTGTGCAGGTTCAGGTGCGACACGTCGCCGCCGAACTGGCCCGGCGCGGTCAGGCCGACCATCGCGTTCATGTTCGCGCCGTCGACGTACACCTGGCCGCCGTGCGCATGCACGATCTCGCAGATCTCGCGGACGTTCTGCTCGAACACGCCGTGCGTCGACGGATACGTGATCATGATCGCCGCGAGATCGTTCGCGTGCTGCTCGGCCTTCGCCTTCAGGTCGGCGATGTCGACGTTGCCTTGCGCGTCGCACGCGACGACCACGACCTTCATGCCGGCCATGTGCGCCGACGCCGGGTTCGTGCCGTGCGCGGAGGCCGGGATCAGGCATACGTCGCGATGCGCTTCGCCGCGCGATGCGTGGTATGCGTGGATGATCAAGAGGCCCGCGTATTCGCCCTGCGAGCCGGCGTTCGGCTGCAGCGACACGGCCGCATAGCCGGTCGCGGCGACGAGCATCTGCTCGAGCTGGTCGATCATCTCGCGGTAGCCGACGGTCTGCTCGGCCGGCGCGAACGGATGGATCCGGCCGAATTCGGGCCACGTGACCGGCAGCATTTCCGACGTCGCGTTCAGCTTCATCGTGCACGAACCGAGCGGGATCATCGAGCGGTCGAGCGCGAGATCCTTGTCCGACAGGCTGCGCAGGTAGCGCAGCATTTCGGTTTCGGAATGGTGGCGGTTGAACACGTGGTGCGTCAGGTACGCGCTCGTGCGCTCGAGGCCGGCCGGCAGCACGGCGACGCCGCCGAGGCCCGCGTCCAGCGCGTCCACGGCCGGCGCGGTGCCGCCCGCGGCCTGCGCGAACACGGCGAGGAGATCGGCGAGGTCGTCGCGGGTCGTCGTTTCGTCGACCGACACGCCGACTTGCGTGTCGCTCACGCGACGCAGGTTGATGCGCTTGGCCTTCGCGAATTCGTGGACCTGCGCGGTGCGTGCGCCGGTATCGATCGTCAGCGTGTCGAAGAACGTGTCGTTGACGGTCGCGAAGCCGAGCTGCTTCACGCCGGCGGCGAACAGCGCCGCGATGCGGTTCACGCGCAGCGCGATCGTCTTCAGGCCGTGCGGGCCATGGTAGACCGCGTACATGCTCGCCATGATCGCGAGCAGCGCCTGCGCGGTACACACGTTCGACGTCGCCTTCTCGCGGCGGATGTGCTGTTCGCGCGTCTGCAGCGCGAGGCGCAGCGCGGGCTTGCCCTGCGCGTCGACGGTCACGCCGACCAGGCGGCCCGGCATCTGGCGCTTGAATTCGTCACGCACGGCCATGTAAGCGGCGTGCGGGCCGCCGAAGCCCATCGGCACGCCGAAGCGCTGCGTGTTGCCGACCGCGACGTCCGCGCCCCATTCGCCGGGCGGCGTCAGCACGGTCAGTGCGAGCAGGTCGGCCGCGACGACCACATGGCCGCCGGCCGCGTGGATCGCTTCGGTGAGCGCGCGGTAGTCGCGCACGTCTCCGTACACGCCCGGGTACTGGAGCAGCACGCCGAACGCGTTCGCCTGCGCGGCGTCGGCCGCCGGGCCCGTCTTGACCTCGATGCCGATCGGCAGCGCGCGCGTGCGGATCACTTCGAGCGTCTGCGGCAGCACGTCGTCGGCGACGTAGAACACGTTCGACGCCGGCTTGCCGGTGCGCTGCAGCAGCGTCATCGCTTCGGCTGCGGCGGTTGCTTCGTCCAGCAGCGATGCGTTCGAGATCGCGAGGCCCGTGAGGTCGGCGACCATCTGCTGGAAGTTCAGGAGCGCCTCGAGGCGACCCTGGGAAATTTCGGGCTGGTACGGCGTGTAGGCCGTGTACCACGCCGGGTTTTCGAGCACGTTGCGCAGGATCACGGCCGGGGTGTGCGAGTCGTAATAGCCCTGGCCGATATACGAGCGGAACACCTGGTTCTTGTCCGCGAGGGCGCGCAGCGCGGCGAGGGCTTCGGCCTCGCTCTTCGGTTGCGCGAACGGGCCGAGCGGCAGCGTTTCGGCGCGGCGGATCGAGGCCGGGATCACGGCGTCGATCAGGGCGGCGCGCGACGCGAAGCCGAGCGTGTCGAGCATGGCCTGCTGGCTGGCGGCATCGGGGCCGATGTGGCGTTCTGCGAACGCGTCGTGCGTTTCGAGCGCGGCGAGCGAGAGGGGCGTGCGGTTCATCAGGCGGTCCGGGTGTTCGAGCTTCATGGCGTGACTCTGGTCCCGCGCGGGCCGAGGCCGGCCCCGCGCGGTTCGGGTAAGGAAAATTAGTCGATCAGCTTGCTGTAGGCGTCAGCGTCGATCAGCTTGTCGGTCGAGGCGCCGGCCGCGAGCTTGATCTTGAAGAGCCACACGCCGTATGCGTCGCTGTTCACTTCTTCCGGCGAGTCGGCGGCTTCTTCGTTGATGGCGACGACTTCGCCGGACACCGGCGAGTAGATGTCGGATGCCGCCTTCACCGATTCGACGACGCCGACGGCGTCGCCCGCGTTCACCGACTTGCCGACTTGCGGCAGCTCGAGGAAGACGATGTCGCCGAGCGTGCTCTGCGCGTGATCGGTGATGCCGACCGTCAGCGTGCCGTCGGCTTCGGTGCGGACCCACTCGTGTTCGTCGGTGTACTTCAGATCGGCCGGGACGTTGCTCATCGGATGCTCCTGGATAAAAGGGTGTGTTCGTTATGCTGGCGCGCCGCCGGGGCGCGCCGGGTGTGGTTGCGCCGGGCGCCATTTCCCGGCTTCACGGCAGGCGGCCTCCCGGTCGCCTCCCGGTCGTTACGCAGCGAGGACCTTGCCGTTGCGCACGAACGGCAGTTTTACCACGCGCGCGGGAAGTTGCTTGTCTCGAATCTGCACGTGGACCGTGTCGCCGACCTGGACGGCCGCCGGCACGCGCGCGAATGCGATCGACTCCTGCATCGACGGCGAGAACGTGCCGCTCGTGATCTCGCCTTCGCCGTGCGGCGTGACGACCTTCTGGTGCGCGCGCAGCACGCCGCCCGCCTTGCCGTTTTCCTTCTGCAGGATCAGGCCGACGAACGCGGCGCGCGTGCCGTTTGCCTCGAGCGCGGCGCGGCCGACGAACTCGCGCGGCGCCGACAGGTCGACCGTCCACGCGAGGCCCGCGTCGAGCGGCGACACGGTGTCGTCCATGTCCTGGCCGTACAGGTTCATGCCGGCCTCGAGGCGCAGCGTGTCGCGCGCGCCGAGCCCGCACGGACGCACGCCGTTTTGCTGCAGCGCGTTCCACAGCGCTACGACGTGCACGGCCGGGACGATCACCTCGAAGCCGTCTTCGCCGGTGTAGCCGGTGCGCGCGACGGTGAGGTCGCCGAACGGCGTGCCGGCGACCTGCGCGGCGTTGAACGGCTTCAGCTCGCTGGTCGCGGCGCGCGCGGCGGGCACCGTCGTCCAGACCTTTTCACGGGCGTTCGGGCCCTGAACGGCGACGATCGCGAAATCGCGGCGCGGCGCGATGGTCAGGCCGTAGCCGCCTTGTTCGTTGAGCTGGTTGAACCACGCGATGTCCTTCTCGGCCGTGCCGGCGTTGACGACGACGCGGAAGAAGTCTTCGGTGAAGTAATAGACGATCAGGTCGTCGATGACGCCGCCCTGCGGATTGAGCAGGCACGAGTAGAGCGCCTTGCCGGGGATCTTGAGCTTGCCGACGTTGTTCGCGATCGCGTGCTCGAAGAACGCGCGCACGCGGCTGCCGGTGAAATCGACGACGCACATGTGCGACACGTCGAACATGCCGGCGTCGGTGCGCACGGCTTCGTGTTCTTCGATCTGCGAGCCGTAGTTGACGGGCATGTCCCAGCCGCCGAAGTCGACCATGCGGGCATTGAGCGCGCGGTGCGCGGCGTTGAGCGGGGTTTGATTCAGTGCAGTCATCGAGGCCTCAGGCAAGGCGCTTGCGCGCGGGTCAGAACGGCCATGTGCCGACCGTCGCGGCCTTGGGGCCTGCGAAACGATCCGGTACATGCCCCTCTGTCCTCGATACCTGAGAGATTGCGCCGCGGCCACAAGCCGGCGAACGCGCGCCCCTTCGGTGGGCAGCCTGCCCGCGCAGCCAATGTGCTGCGGGCTACTGCCGCTCTCCAGAGTGCGGGGAGTGCGGCCCGCGCAATGCGCGGACGGGATTCCCCGACGCGGTCGGTCCTTTTGCCTGAGAGTTTGCGGGTGTGCCCCTTCGGCGGCGCGACCGGCGTTGCTGCTATGCGGTCACACGCTCTCCCGACGCGTGCGGGCGACTGTACGCGAGCGGGTGGGCATTGTCAATTTGAGCAAAAGAATGTCGCTTCGCGACAAGCGGCGGCGTGGGCGCCGCCGCTTCTGCCGGCACCGGCGGGCGCCGGCATGGCCGGGATTACTCGCCGATCGCGCGCGCGGCCGTGTCGAGTTCCTGGTTCAGCACGCGCTGCTCGTCGCCGGACAGGCCGCCGTTGTGCTGGCCCGACATGTCGTTCGCTTCCTGGCGGATCACGTCGAGGCGGTGGTGCAGCTGCGCGCCGTACGGCGGCGGGTAGTAGCCGCCGTTCACGCGCGCGTCGATGCGCCGGTGCAGGTTGTCGATCCGGCCCTGGACCTCCTGCAGGCGATCGTTCGCGACGACCTGCGGATTCGGCCGCGGCGGGGGCGGGGGCGCCTGTCGGGCCGGCCGCTGCGGCTGCACGACACAGGCCACGAGCGAGGAAACCAGGACGCAGCATGCCGCTGCGCGAATCAACCGTTGCATCACATTCTCCTGACGGTTTGGTGTCGGATCGACTTTTTGAGAAACGCGTCAGACCGGACGACCGCTGACTTTCGTTCCCGCACCATTTGTAACGGAATGTTCGGGATCGTGGCGCCGTGGCGGCTGACGGGGGCGCGCAGCCGGGGCGGCGCGGCGCGAGGTGGCGGCTGCGGCCGGGGCGACGACCCGGCCGGCGGCCGTCAGACTGTGCGACGCACGAACGGTACCCGGCGGCCTTCGTGCTCGCTCTGCGCGGCGAGCTCGATGATCGTCATCACGTCGACGGCGTCCTGCGGCGTGACCGGGAACGGCGCGCCGTCGTGGACCGACGCGGCGAGCGCGCGATAGAACTCCGCGTACTGCCCGTCGAGCGTCGGCACAGGCCGCTCGACCTCGACCTCGCCGTCGAGCACGCGCAGCACGCCGGGCGGGTTGCCGCCGCCGAACTCGACGTGATCCGGCGTGAGGCCGGCCTTCAACTGGTCTTCCTGCGTGTCGAGCCCGAACTTCTGGTAGCTGCCGCGCGTGCCGTGCAGCGTGAAGCGCGCGGGCTCGATCGCCGACAGCGCGCTCGCATGCAGCGCGACGTCCTTGTCCGGATAACCGAGCAGCAGGTGCACGAAATCGGGCGCCGTGCCGTTGTCGCGGCGTGTCTTGACCGTGGCGCTGACCGTTTCCGGCAGCCCGAACAACGCGAGCGCCTGATCGATCAGGTGCGGGCCGAGATCGAGCAGCAGGCCGCCGCCGCGTGCGGGCTCCTCGCGCCAGCGCGTGCGCGGCGTCGGCCGGAAGCGGTCGAAGTGCGACGCGAAATAGGTGAGCCGGCCGAGTTCGCCGGATTCGACGATGCGGCGCACGGTGAGGAAATCGCCGTCCCAGCGGCGGTTGTGGAACGGCGCGAACAGGCGGCTGCGCGCGTTCGCGAGCCGCGCAAGCGCGAGCGCTTCGTCGGCCGTGAGCGTGACGGGCTTGTCGACGACGACGTGGCGGCCGGCCTGGAGCACCTGGCGCGCGAGCGCGAAGTGCGTGTCGTTCGGCGTGGCGATCACCACGCAGTCGATATCGTCGAGGCCGAGCAGCGTGTCGAGATCGGGGACGATGCGGGCGCCCGGAAAGGCGGCGCGCGCGCGATCGGGTTGCCCCGTCGCGATCGCGGCGACCTCGGTGCGGCCGCTCGTGGCGATCACCGGCGCGTGGAACGTCGCGCCGGCGAAACCGAAACCCATCAAACCAATCCTGAGCAATGACGACATGGCAATCCCTGGCTGCGTACGAAACGAAAAGAGGGCGCGCCGCTGGGGCGCGAGGACGACCGGCTATTTTGGCATGGCGCGGCGGCCCGCACCGGCGCGTTCGGCAAAACGCGCGGCACGATGCGGCGCATGCGCGGCCGCAGCCGGCATTTGGCGCGGGACGGGCAGGCGCTGCACTCGGCAGGCCGGGCGGCCGACGCTGCGGCGTGCGGGCCGGGCACTTCCCATCGCGACGGTCGCCCATTGTGACCGATCGGGCCGTGGATGGGGCCGGATTGGCCGTCCGGACAAGGAAGCGAGGGCCGGATCAAGCGCCGAACCGGGAGACGAAAACGACGGCCTGCCCGTCCGGCCCCGTCCGGCGGCGCTCCCGAAAAGCGCGTCGCCGACGTGTTAACATGCGCGTCCTGCCCCGCGTGTCCGCCTGCATTCCAGGCCCGTCGCGCGCGGCATCCTCCCGGCGTTCGCCGTCAACCGCAACATCATCCGCCATCATGTCCGCAGGCCTCAACTCCGCTCAGAACGAAGCGGTGCGCTACCTCGACGGTCCCTGCCTCGTGCTCGCCGGCGCGGGCAGCGGCAAGACCCGCGTGATCACGCAGAAGATCGCGCACCTGATCGAAGCGAAAGGCTTCGAGCCGCGCCACATCGCGGCCGTCACGTTCACGAACAAGGCCGCCGCCGAAATGCGCGAGCGCGTGTCGAAGCTGCTCGAGGGCAAGACGCTCACCACGCCCGGCAAGGAAGGCCGCAAGGTGCCCGTCAACCAGCTCACCGTATGTACGTTCCACTCGCTCGGCGTGCAGATCCTGCGCCAGGAGGCCGAGCACGTCGGGCTGAAGCCGCAGTTCTCGATCATGGATTCGGACGACTGCTTCGGGATGATCCAGGAGCAGATCGGCACCACCGACAAGGGCCTGATCCGCAAGATCCAGAGCACCATCTCGCTGTGGAAGAACGGCCTGATCATGCCCGAGGAGGCGATGACGATCGCGGCCAACGAGGACGAGCACCAGGCGGCGCTGGTCTACCGCAACTACGTCGCGACGCTGCATGCATACCAGGCGGTCGACTTCGACGACCTGATCCGCCTGCCGGCCGAGCTGTTCGCGAAGAACGAGCAGGTGCGCGACCGCTGGCAGAACAAGCTGCGCTACCTGCTGATCGACGAATACCAGGACACCAACGCGTGCCAGTACGAGCTGCTGAAGTTGCTCGCCGGCCCGCGCGCCGCGTTCACGGCGGTGGGCGACGACGACCAGGCGATCTACGGCTGGCGCGGCGCTACGCTCGAGAACCTCGCGCAGCTCGGCAAGGACTTCCCGAAGCTGCACGTGATCAAGCTCGAGCAGAACTACCGGTCGACGGTGCGGATCCTGACCGCTGCCAACAACGTGATCGCGAACAACCCGAAGCTGTTCGAGAAGAAGCTGTGGTCCGAGCACGGGATGGGCGACTCGATCACCGTCACGCCGTGCAACGACGAGGAGCATGAGGCCGAATCGGTCGTGTTCCGGCTGTCCGCGCACAAGTTCGAGCGGCGCGCGCAGTTCCGCGACTACGCGATCCTGTATCGCGGCAACTTCCAGGCGCGAATCTTCGAGCAGGTGCTGCGGCGCGAGCGGATTCCATACGTGCTGTCGGGCGGCCAGTCGTTCTTCGACAAGGCCGAGATCAAGGACCTGTGCGCGTACCTGCGGCTGATCGCGAACGCCGACGACGATCCCGCGTTCATCCGCGCGGTCACGACGCCGCGCCGCGGCATCGGCAACACGACGCTCGAGGCGCTCGGCTCGTTCGCGGGCCAGGCGAAGGTGTCGCTGTTCGAGGCCGTGTACATGGGCGGGATCGAGGCGCGGCTGTCCGCGCGGCAGGTCGAGCCGCTCAGGATGTTCTGCGACTTCATCCAGCGCCTGACCGATCGCGCGGACAAGGAGCCCGCGACCGTCGTGCTCGACGACATGATGGAGGCCATTCACTACGAGGCCTACCTGTACGACGCGTTCGACGAGCGGCAGGCGCAGTCGAAGTGGCAGAACGTGCTCGAATTCCTCGAATGGCTGAAGCGCAAGGGCACCAAGCCCGAGACCGAAGCCGTCGACGGCGAGGCCGACGGCTTCCACAACGCGGACGGGCTTGCGGACACCGGCAAGAACCTGCTCGGCCTGATCCAGACCGTCGCGCTGATGTCGATGCTCGAAGGCAAGGACGAGGATCCGGATGCCGTGCGGCTGTCGACCGTCCATGCGTCGAAGGGGCTCGAGTATCCGCACGTGTTCCTGGTCGGCGTCGAGGAGGGCATCATGCCGCACCGCGGCGGCAGCGAGGACGACGGCCCGATCGACAACGAGCGGATCGAGGAGGAGCGCCGGCTGATGTACGTCGCGATCACGCGCGCGCAGCGCAGCCTGCACCTGAACTGGTGCAAGAAGCGCAAGCGGGCGCGCGAGACGGTCGTGTGCGAGCCGTCGCGCTTCATTCCCGAGATGGGGCTCGACGAAGCGCCGCCGCCGACGCCGGAGGAAGCGCCGATGACGCCGAAGGACCGGCTCGCGAGCCTGAAGGCGCTGTTGCAGAAGTGAGGCGGCGCGCTTCGGCGCACGGACGCCCCGGCGATCCGGATAAACGAAACCCCCGCGATGCGTGTGCGCCGCGGGGGTTTTTTCTGGCCGGCAGGCGTTACTTCGACGCGTTGACCATGTAGTCGACGGCCGCCTTCACGTCGGCGTCGGACGCGCTCGACCCGCCCTTCGGCGGCATCGCGCCCTTGCCGTGCAGCGCGTAGTTGTAGACGGTATCCATCGAGTCCTTCAGGCGCGGCGCCCAGTCTTCCTTGCTGCCGAACTTCGGCGCGCCGAGCACGCCGGCCGCGTGGCACGCCTGGCAGACCTGCGTGTACAGCGCCTTGCCGGCGGAGGCGGCGTCGGCGCTGGTCGGCGCGGCCGCGGGCTTTTCGCCGGCCTTCGGAATCGCGGCGATCGCGGCCATTGCAGCGGCGGCCTGCGCGTTCGATGCATCGGCGCCCGAAGCGCCTGCCGCACCCGCCGCGCCGCTCGCCGCCGGTGCCGCATTGGCGGCCGGGGCAGCCGGTTCGGGGAAGTTCGCGCCGTCGTTGTTCGCCATGTAGACGATCGCACGCGCGATTTCATAGTCGCTGACGTCGTCGGGGCTCGTGCCGCCGCGCGGCGGCATCGCGCCCTTGCCCGACAGCGCCGTTTTCAGCAGCGTGTCGAAGCCCTGCGAGATGCGCGGTGCCCAGTCGTCCTTGTTGCCGAACTTCGGCGCGCCGGCGGCGCCCGTGCCGTGACAGGTCACGCACACGGCCTTGTAGACTTCCTCGCCGGTCTTGTACGTGCGGGGCGCATTGGCGTCCTTCACGTCGACTTTCGCGAGCGGTGCGATCCGCGCGGCGACCTGTTCCTCGGATAGCGCATCCGTGCCCGCGCCCGAACGGAACGCATGGTTGGCATAAGTGGCAAACAGGACGATCAGGGCGATCGGAATCGCGAATGAGGCGATGACGACGGCAATCAGCTGCCCGGGGGTTTTGACGGGAGATTCGTGGGGTGCTTCGCTCATGCTTGCCTCGTCTCCGTGATTAGGAATTGTGAGCGCGGTGCAACGGCAAAATGGCTGGCGATCCAATGAGTCCGGACGATTATAGACGGAACGTTTACATCACGGCGAGCGGCGCGAAGGCGCGTGTTTACCCGCACGAATTGCGGGCCTGACGGGGTTTCGGCGGGCAAGGTGGACGCGTTTTGGGAAACCGGGTATCCTTGCGGTCTTGTCAATGGTGGGCGGCCGGTTTATTGGGGTCGTTTCGCTGTCGTCACTGTCATATGCGCCCGTAGCTCAATGGATAGAGTACTGCCCTCCGAAGGCAGGGGTTGCTGGTTCGATCCCAGCCGGGCGCGCCAAAAATAGGTCGTGAAATCAAGGACTTTTGCGCAGCTCGGGCAACGCCGTTAAAGATTTCCGGCTTTTTGCAGCAATTCTGCTGCAGTCATCCCCCGCACTCGCACCTATACCCTGTTCCCCAACCAGATAAGGAACAGGCGATGGCTTCCATCACGCACCGTGGCCCCTACCAGTACCAAGCCCTGATTCGCCGCAAGGGCTATCCCGCCCAGACCGAAACGTTCGAGACGCTTGAGGAAGCCCAGAAGTGGGCCGCTAAGACCGAGGCCGAGATGACTCTTGGCTCCTTTATCGACCGGTCGGCGCTTGAGCGCGTAACCTTCGGCGACCTGCTGGCCCGGTATGCCAAGGAGGAGACACCCAAAAAGCGTGGCTCGCAAACCGAAGTGGTCCGCATCCGCGCGCTGCAGAAGCACGTGCTCGCCGCCCGGCCGCTGGCGACGTTGCGCAAGGTCGATTTCGCGAACTACCGGGACGAGCGCCTGAAAAAGTGCTGTGCCGAAACTGTCCGGCGAGAACTGGTCATCATCTCGGCCGTTTTCAGGACCGCGCGGGAGCTGTGGGAGGTGCCGATGGGCAATCCGCTCGACGGCGTCAAGTGGCCGGCGAAGGGGCAGCATCGCGAGCGGCGGCTTCGGGGCGATGAAGAAGCACGGCTGCTGGAGGCTGCAGGCCAGAGCAAGACGCCGGCCCTGAAACGTCCGGCGCGAAGTGCCGCTCGCGACGTACCTGGCGGCAATGCAGTGGCAATGCAGTTACAGTTGCGCGATCTGCTGATATCGGCCGGCAGCTTCGGTCCGTCCGAGTGCGGCCTGAAACTCCGCATGCAACTCCCGCTGCGTCGTTTCCGCGTCGGCCGCGATGGCTGTGTCGATCGCCTGTATGCGGCGGATGATCGCCAGCGCATCGGGCGTTTGCGGTGCGCTCAGCGACATCAGCAGGGGCGAGCGCGCTTCCGCGAGACGCGCCGCGCCGCACCAGTCCGCCATCGTCGCGGCATGTTCGATTGCCTGCGTCAGTTGCCACACGCGTGCGAGTAATGTGGGTTGATCCATCGTGACGATCACTCCAGTGCCATTTCAAAAGTACCGCGCGGCTCGATACATCCGGTGGGCCTTATGACTTGTTGGTGGCGAGTGCGCCGGCGCTATTGGTGCCGCCGAACAACTGCGTCAGATACTGCGAGTTGTTCTGCATCCGCGCCATGAGCGTATTGAGGGCGGTGAATTGCGCATTGTACTGATCGGTCAACTGATTCGCATACGCTTGCAGGGTCTTCGCTTGCGTCTTCGCGTCGGCGAGGTCGCTGTTCAGCGCGTTGACGCGCGTATCGATGATCCCACCCGTCTGCAGATACGACGTGATGTTGTTGTTCAGCACTGCGCCGATGCCATTCGTCGCGTTGAAGGCGGTCGCTAGCGAGGCCGAATTGTGCGTCAGGGCGTTCGACAAAGCCGCACTATCGACGCTGAGCGTGCCGCTCGGCGTCAGGTTGATGCCGAGCGCGCTCAGGCTCACGGTGCTGCTGCCGCTTGTTACGCCCTTGGAAAGGGCCGTGGCAAGCGAGCCGACGATCGAATTCAGCATCGAATCGCCGATGAGTGGCCCGCCCTGGCTGCCGGCAGCGGCGGTCGAGTCGAAACTCGACAGCGACGATGCGGTGCTCACGAATGAGTTGTATGCCGAGACGAAGCCGTTGATCGCGTTGGTCGCTGACGTGTTGTCCGCCGCGACCGTGAGGGTTTGGGTCGTGTTTGCCGCCGACGTGGCGAGGTTGAGCGTCACGCCTGTAATGGCGCCGGTGATCGTGTTGCTGGCGCTCTGGATATTGGTGATGCCGTCGATGCTGAGCATCGCGTCTTGTGCGTTGTTTTTCTCGACGTAGTTGTTTGTTGCGACGCCCGAGCTGTCGACGGTCGCGAGGCTGGCCAGCCCGTCTGTCGAATTGGTCGATACCTGGATCGTGTTCGCCGCCCCTGTCACGTTCGAGGTCAGCACGAGGTGCGACCCATCCGTGCCGGTAACGACGGTGGCGGTCACGCCGGGATTGCCACTCGCCGAATTGATTGCGCTGGCGATGCCCGCGAGCGTGTTGTTGCCGGTGTTGATTCCGACGGTCATCGGCGCGCCGCTGCCGAGCGTGATGGTGAGGCTGCCCGTCCCGAGCTGTTTGGTGGACGGCTGCACGCCCGCTGTCAGTGCAAGCTTCTGCGCGGTGGCGACTTGCGTTACCGCAATCGAATAGCTGCCGGCGACCGAGCCCGTCGACGTGGTGGCGCTCAGGCCGCTGCCGCTCGCGGTGGCGGTGGTTTTCGCCAGAGCCGATCCGTCGGTGAGCCCGGACAGCGCCGATTGCAGGGAGGACAGTGCCGACTTGAGCGAGCCGATGGCCGACAGCGTGGTGTTGTCGAGATTTTGCCGGTTGACGTTCTGCGTGGTCTGTGCGGCCATCTTGGCCGTAACCATCGCGGAAACGAGTGCGGACGTGTCCGTGTTCGAGTTCGTCACTCCGCTGATGATGGACTGCGCCGCCTGTGTCAGCGCGCTGTTGGCCGTGGTGCTGGAAATGTTCGTCGTCGACATCGAGGACTCCGTCTGGTAAAAAGTGCGCCGCCGGGCGCATTGGCGTGGCGGCGCCGATGTGCCGCACGATGCGCAAAATGCTTATCTGAAGGCGAGCCCTCGGATAAGCATTCTTTCTTTGGCATCCGTATTGACCGCCACGTCACGCATTTCTTGAATGCGTGACGTGGCGCGTTATCTAGCCCTTATTGCAGGAGCTTCAGAACCTGCTGCGGCATCGAGTTCGCTTGCGCGAGCACCGAGATGCCAGCTTGCTGCAGCACTTGAGCCTTCGACAGGTTGGCGGTTTCCTGTGCGAAGTTCGCGTCGGTGATCTGTGCGCTGGCTGCGTTCAGGTTGGTCGATTGCGCAGTCGTTTGCGAGATCGCTGCCTGGTAGATGTTGATGTCCGAACCGAGCTGAGCTTGTGCGGTGTTGATCGTCGTCAGCGCCGTGTCGACCGTGTCCATCATCGTCTGCGCGGCGGCGTAGGTCTTGACGTTGCCGGTCAGGCCGAGCGTCGCCGTATCGTACTTGCCAGTCAGATCCAGCGACAGTTGTTGGCCAGATTTTTCACCGATCTGGAAATTCAGCACCGCGCCGGCGTTCGCGGTACCGTCGAGCAAGTTGATGCCGTTGAACGTCGTTTGGCTGGTAATCCGGCCGATTTCGGTAATACGCGCTTGCACTTCGGTGTCGAGATTGTTGGCTGCAGCCGAGCCGATCGAATCGTCCGAAGCCTGAACTGCCAGTTGGCGGATACGTTGCAGGTTGGCGGTAATTGCCGAGAGGCCGCTCGAAGCAGTTTGAGCCATCGACACCGCGTTGTTCGCGTTCGCGACGCCTTGGTTGTACGCGTTGATCGACGCCGTCATCGTCGTCGAGATCGCGAGGCCGGCTGCGTCATCTGCTGCCGAGTTGATGCGCTTGCCCGACGACAGGCGGTTGATTGCCTGCGACAGCGCGTTCTGCGTATTCGACAGGTTGGTTTGCGCCGTTTGCGAATAAAGGTTGGTGTTGATATTCAGCATTTCTATCCTCGTTTTTGGAAAACGCCCGGTTTAAATTTGGCTGTTTCGTGTTCGGCGTCGCGCTTTTTGGCATCCTGCATCGCCCGCCTTTCCTGGTTGTCGGCGACCATGCGACCAAACTTTAGGGGCAGATGCGAAGTTGCTTTGGCGTACCGGCTGGCCGAACTGGCTCTGTGGTTTGCCAAGCATGGCCTCGACGCCTGCGTATGCGCTTTCGTTCGTTCGGTGTGAGGACCTGCGGCGCTCCCACGCGGCAGCCGGTTGACGTACCGACGATGCCGCACCGGACGTGCGGCTGGCCTGTTGAATTCCGCGCGTGGTCCAGCGAGACCCGTGGCAGATTCGGTTTTGACAAGGAATACTGTTGAAGCTGAAGCAATGACTGGACGCGGATCGCGTTCCGGCGAGGTGCGGACATCAACCACATTTTTAGGTTGGGGGCGGTACGGATCGGTTGGGAGATGGCAGGCGGCGCGGTAGTCGCTCGGTTTGCAGCCGGCAGCCGATTTTTTTTGTTGTTAGTAGGTAAGCACGCAAAGCCCTGCTGGTACCAATGGATACGTGCATGCAGTGCCGGCCGCCTCAGAACCAGACCTCGGTGGTTCGAAACCAAATTGGAGGGGGCGCCGAAGATTTGGCTCTATTTTTTATAGTGGGGAAGCACCAGGGGCATTGGGTGCGTTTGGGTAGAGTCTGGCGCGCATTTAAAGGGCCCGAACGGCGCGCGGCAAGGCTGGACGGGCGTTCGAACGCCTGCGATGCGTGATTGCGACGGAAAAGTGGTAAACCGGTAGGCGAAGCTATGTTTACCTGATATCATGGCGGGCTGAATTGAGATTTTCTGTCACGCCTATGCCGTCTCGGCATTCCTGCTGGCAGTCAAACGCGGCGCTGCACGCGGCTTGTGAAGCGTACCCGCGGTGCTTTGTGCCTCTCTTTTCCGGCCTCCGAGGCCGTATTTCCGCTCGTTTCGCCTGTTGTGGGGACGCCCGGATGGCCGGTGCGTGGCGCTTGGCCGCTACGTTTTTGACCGTTTAAGCAATTTAGGAACGACATGACGACGATTCTTCTGAAGGAAAACGAGCCGTTCGAAGTGGCGATTCGCCGCTTTCGCCGTGCTATCGAAAAAAATGGCCTGATCGCTGAACTGCGCGAACGCCAGTCCTACGAAAAGCCGACCGCAGTCCGCAAGCGCAAGAAGGCAGCAGCCGTCAAGCGCCTGCACAAGCGCCTGCGCAGCCAGATGCTGCCGAAGAAGCTCCACTAAGAGCGTTTACGGTTCGCCGCGAAACGGCGGAGCGTGCTTCGATAGAAGCCGCTCCGTCGTTTTGCTTTTCGGGGCCGGAAAAGGTTGCCGATCGTGGCGGAAAAGTGGCCGATCGACTGCCAGACGGTCGAATGGCCGCACGGCCGCACGGCGGTTCCGCCGGCAGCAAACGGGCAAGGCCGCCGACGTGCTCACCGGGAAATCGGCGCCGCGTTCGGGCTCGCCTTGCGCGGATCACCTGGCGGCGCGTGCTGACGTGCCGGTGCGCGCCAAGGCGACCGGCCCGTGAGCTTCGTCGCCGTCAGCCCGCCTTGCGGCGCCGTGCCGGCTGCTGCTTGCCGCCGAGCGCCGCGCATTGGGCGTGACACGGGCAACTGGTCTCATGGTCGTTGACCATCCCGGTCGCCTGCATCAGCGCATAGCAGATCGTCGAGCCGACGAACTTGCAGCCGTACTCCTTCAGCGCCTTGCTGAGCGCATCCGACTGGGCAGTCGACGCGGGCGCGTCGCGATACGACTGCCACGCGTTCTGGACCGGCGTGTGGTCGACGAACGACCACAGGAATTGCGCGAGCGATCCGTGATCCTCGCGAATGCGCTGCACGGCCCGTGCATTGGTCACCGCGGATTCGACCTTCGCGCGATTGCGGACGATGCCGGGGTTCTCGAGCAGTTTCTCGATGCGCTTCGGCGTGAAGCGCGCGACCGCGTCGACATCGAAGTCGGCGAACGCCTCGCGGTAGCCGGCGCGCATGTTCAGGATCGTCGACCACGACAGTCCCGCCTGCGCGCCTTCCAGAATCAGCATCTCGAACAGATGGCGATCGTCATGCGACGGCACGCCCCACTCGGTATCGTGATAGTGAGCATCCGCTTCCGTCTTTACCCAGTTGCACCGCTGCGACATCGCCGGCCTCGTTCCAGTGTCGATTCGATCGTGCCAGCATAGCGGAAGGCCCATTCACGGTATAGCTGGCCGAACGGCAGATGGGCGCGCGGCACCGATCCGGTTAAGCTTGGCGCCTGTTCGAATCAGCAGGATCAACGCATGACGGCATTCCTTTTTGCGATCGGCATCGACGGCGGCGGCACGGGCACCCGCGCGGTACTCGCCGACCGGCACGGGCGCGAACTCGCGCAGGGGCGCGGCGGCCCGTCGGGGCTCGGCCTCGGCATCGAGCGCGCGTGGGCATCGATCGGCGCGGCCTGTGCCGACGCATTCACGCGGGCGGGGCTCGCGTTCGACTGGTCGCAGTGCGCGCTCGGCTGCGGGCTCGCGGGCGTCAACAATGCCGCGTGGCTCGCCGCGTTCCGCGCGCAGGCGCCGCTCGACGCGCTGGCGATCGAGAGCGACGCCTATACGACCGTCGTCGGCGCGCACGGCGGTGCGCCGGGGCTCATCGTCGCGCTCGGTACGGGCAGCATCGCGGCGGCGCTCGACGCCGCGGGCGACTGCCGCATCGCGGGCGGCTTCGGCTTTCCGTCCGGCGATGAGGCGAGCGGCGCGTGGCTCGGCATGCGCGCGCTCGCGTACGCGCAGCAGGCGCTCGACGGCCGCGTGCCGCGTGACGCGTTTGCCGGCGCGCTGCTCGCGGAAACGGGCGCGCACGATCGCGACGCGCTCGTCCAGTGGTCGTGCGATGCGAACCAGACGATCTACGCGCGCCTCGCGCCGATCGTGTTCGCGCACCGCGACCATTCTTATGCGGCGGCGCTGATCGCGCAGGCCGGCGACGAGATCGGCAAGATGATCGACGCGCTCGATCCGCAGCAGGCGCTGCCGGTCGCGCTGTGCGGCGGGCTGGCCGACGCGCTGGCCCCGGCCGTGCCGGCACGCCATGCGGCGCGGCTGCGCGCGCCGCTCGACGATTCCGCGCACGGCGCGTTGCGGCTCGCGCTGCAGGCGTTGAGGGCGGCTGAAGCAGGGTGAGAGGGGCGCGTGGGCGGCGTGCGATGAGTGGGTTGAGCCGGCCGGGCGGACCGATCGGGTAAAGCGACGGACGGGCACGTTGAGCGGGCAAACTGGACCGAGCGACCGAGCGGACCGAGCGGACCGAGCGAACCGAGCGAACAGCCTGCCCCAGCCGAACCAGCGACGCACCGAAACCCGAACGGCCTGAAACCCGCCCCCATTTCCCAGCCACCCGGCGCGCCCCCGGGCACGACGTTAAAATGGCGGCTCCGCAGCGTCCTGCGCGCCACTCCCCCATCCCCCATCCCCCATGTACAAAGTCATCGCCACCGATCTCGACGGCACCCTGCTGAACAGCGACCACCAGCTCGATCCGTACACGATCGAGACCGTCCGCCGGCTCGACCGCGACGGCCTGCAGTTCGTGATCGCGACGGGGCGTCACTATGCGGACGTCGCCGGCATCCGCGACGTGCTGGGCATCCGGCCGTACCTGATCACGTCGAACGGCGCGCGTGTGCATGCGCCGGACGACACGGCGATCCATGCGCAGGACATCGATCCCGCGATCGTCCGCGGCCTTGTGCAGCCGGGCGTGACCGGTGCGCACGGGCGCGTGATCGTCAACCTGTTCACCGACCGCGGCTGGCTGATCGACCGCGACGCGCCGCACCTGCTCGAATTCCACCAGGATTCGGGCTTCCGATACGACGTGATCGACATGGCCGCGCACGACGGCGCCGACATCGCGAAGGTGCTGTACATCGGCGAGCCGGCCGATCTGGCGGTGGTTGCAGAGCAGATGCGCGTGCGGTTCGGCGATGCGCTGTACGTCACGTACTCGCTGCCCGACTGTCTCGAAGTGATGACCGCCAACGTGTCGAAGGGCCGCGCGCTGCGTACGGTGCTCGCGCGACTCGGCGTCGACGCCGGCCACTGCATCGCGTTCGGCGACAACATGAACGACATCGACCTGCTCGAAACGGCCGGCCACGCGTTCATGATGAACAACGCGAACCCCGACCTGATCGCGCACCTGCCGCACATCCCTCGGATCGGCAACAACTTCGATGCGGGAGTCGCCCGCCACCTGCGCACGCTGTTCGCGCTGGAAGGCACGCTCGACGGCGTCACCGCTTCCTGAGCGGCCATGAAAAACGGGCGCCAGCGGCGCCCGTTCAAATTACCTGCCTCGATGTTGTTCGACAGCGTGAGGCTCGCTGCTCTGCTCGCGTGACCCCGTAGTGTTTTATTCGCTGGTGCGAGCGGATGCGGGCACGAGGCCGACGGCATCGTCGCGCCCCGCGATCAGCGGGTAGACGATCCCCGCAATTGCCGCGCCGATGATCGGCGCGACCCAGAACAGCCACAGCTGGCCGATCGCCTCGCCGCCCACGAACAGCGCGGGGCCGGTCGAGCGGGCCGGGTTCACCGACGTGTTGGTGACCGGGATCGAGATCAGGTGGATCAACGTCAGGCACAGGCCGATCGCGATCGGCGCAAAGCCGGCCGGCGCGCGCTTGTCGGTGGCGCCGAGAATCACGAACAGGAAGAAGCCCGTCATCACGACTTCGCAGATGAACGCCGCGCCGAGCGAGTAGTGGCCGGGCGAGCGCTCGCCGAAGCCGTTCGTCGCAAAGCCGCTGCCGACGACGTCGAAGCCCGGCTTGCCGGTCGCGATCAGGTACAGCACGAACGCACCGAGCGTCGCGCCGACGACCTGCGCAACGATATACGGCGCGAGATCGCGTGCCGGGAAGCGGCCGGCGACCGTCAGGCCCACGCTGACGGCCGGATTCAGGTGGCAACCCGAAATATGGCCAATCGCGAATGCCATCGTCAGCACGGTCAGGCCGAAGGCGAGCGCGACGCCGGCGAAGCCGATGCCGAGGCCCGGAAAGGCTGCGGCCAGCACGGCGCTTCCGCACCCGCCGAGCACCAGCCAGAACGTGCCGAATACCTCTGCAGCCAGACGCTGAGAAAGATTCATGTAAGGATCCCGTTCAAGTGGGTTGAAGACAAACGGATGACCGGATGATTTATTCCGTCACCCCGAATTGGTCTGGATTATAGGAAATGAATCGGCTGGGTGAGGGTCAACGATTGTTAAATTCGAATGGCTGACGAATGGCTTTTATTAGAATAAGTCCGCATTCTCGATATAGCCGATTCGGTTAAAGATGGCAGCATTAATTTTGAAGGGCAGGGCGGCAGTGCGGATGACGTAACGGGTGTTGGCGTTCCGGCCGGAACTGCCGGCGCCGCATCATGAAAAAGGGAGCCGAAAAATGTCTCAATACGCGAAGCTCAAGGCGCAGATCGCCGATCTGCAGGCCCAGGCGGATGACGTGCGTCGCCAGGAAGTGGCGGCGGTGATCGCCGACGTCCAGCGAATGATTGCCGAATATGGCCTGACGGCCCAGGATCTGGGCTTCGCGGAGCGAGCGCGGCGCGGCCGTCCGCCGAAAAAGGCACCGCTCCCCCCGAAATACCGCGACCCGAAGTCGGGTGCAACCTGGAGCGGGCGCGGCAAGCCGCCGAATTGGATCGTCGGGAAAAACCGCGATCGTTTCCTGATCGAATGAGCGCACAAAAAGAAAGAGCCGCATCGACTGCGGCTCTTTGGCGCCTTTGGGTTTTACGCGCCGATTTCGGCGCGAATTTCACCGAATATTTCTGACGAATTTCGGCGTCACGCGCTCGCGACGCGGCGCAAGGTCGGCCGCTTTGCCGTCGCGCAAAGCGATTCGTAAGTTTCGACATAGCGCCGTGCCATCGCTTTCGAGCTGAAGCGCGTATCGAAGCGCGCGCGGATCGCGTCGCGCGACAGGCTGTCGATCCGGTGCAGCGCACCGACCGCGCCCTGGACGTCCTCGACGATGAAGCCGGTCACGCCGTCCTCGATCACTTCCGGCACCGAGCCGCGGTTGAACGCGACGACCGGCGTGCCGCAGGCCATCGCCTCGATCATCACCAGGCCGAACGGTTCCGGCCAGTCGATCGGGAACAGCAGCGCCTTCGCGCCGGACAGGAACGCCGGCTTCTGCGCCTCGTTGATCTCGCCGATGAATTCGACATGCGCCTCGCCGAGCAGCGGCTCGATCACTTCCTTGAAGTAGTCGGCGTCGGCCTTGTCGACCTTCGCGGCGATCTTCAGCGGCAGCCCGCTTTGCGCGGCGATCCGGATCGCGGTGTCGACCCGCTTTTCGGGGCAGATCCGGCCGAGGAACGCGAGATATTCGGGCTTCACGTCCGGTTGCGGCGTGAGCAGCGTGTCGGGCAGCCCGTGATACACGGTGCCGGCCCACGCGGCCTGCGGCAGCGGCTTGCGCTGGTTGTTCGAGATCGACACGACCGGCGCGTCCGGGAACGCGTCGAACACCGGTTGCAGCTCCGGCAGGTCGAGGCGGCCGTGCAGCGTCGTCACGTACGGCGTGTCGAGGCGCGACATCAGCGGGAACGGCAGGTAGTCGAGGTGGAAGTGCAGCACGTCGAATTCGTGCGCGACACGGGCGACCTGCTCGATCAGGCGCATATGGGGCGCCATCGAGTCGCGAATCGACGGGTCGAGCCGCAGTGCGCGCGGCCATGCCGCCTCGAGACGGGCGGACGTGACGGAGTCGCCGCTCGCGAACAGCGTCACGTCGTGCCCCAGCTCGACGAGCGCCTCGGTGAGGTAGGACACGACACGCTCGGTGCCGCCATAGAGTTTCGGCGGGACAGCTTCGTAAAGCGGCGCGATCTGGGCAATACGCATGGACGTTCTCCGGTGTCGACCAGCGCAAAGCGCTCGAGCGCGCATGCTGGTCCGCTGCAGGGTTGCGGAACTCGCCGACGCACGCTGTCTGCGGTGCGTGGCCGGGTCCGTGGCGGGGTGCGCGGGACGCCGGGCGGCAAGCTGCGGGGCGGGCCGGCGCGGCTCCCGCCGCCGCCCATTTGAGTCCATTATCGATATCGCCTTCAGGGGTTCGACTGTTTTTTCAAACACTTAAGGCTTGTTACACCATGAAATACGCGAAAACCCCGATAAAAAGGGTGCGAAAACATAAAACGAGATAGCCACCACAATTGTTGCGCTATCATGAAAAACCACTATAATTTTTACCGATTCAACTTCCGGCAGCCTTGCCGGATGGCCTTCAGCCGGATTCGTCCCATGCGGACCGCATCGCCGACGCATTCGCGCCCCATTCGCCCCCGCCGTTCGTTCCCTTTCAATTCGCCTTGTCGGAAAAATTCCTACACGGTTTACAGACAATTCCTGCGTGGCGTGCGCCACTTCGCTGATACCGGCATAAATGCCGTTTGGCCAGAATTCGCCCTGTAAGACTATAAACGTGCCGGCAGCGCGTCAGCAGGCGCCCGATCGAGCAAACGTTTTCACAATGAAAGGCCAAAGCAAAAGCTCTTAACGGGGGAATCATGAGCGCCACCAGCGAAATGCTCAGTGAGATCAAAGAGGTCAACCTGTCGTACCTCCTCCTCGCGCAGCGCCTGCTGCGGGAAGACAAGGCGATGGGCATGTTCCGCATGGGAGTTTCCCAGGAACTGGCCGACGTGCTCGCGAACCTCACGCTCGCCCAGACCGTGAAGCTCGCGGCATCGAACCAGATGTTGTGCCGTTTCCGCTTCGACGATCACGCGCTGCTGTCGTCGCTCGCCGACAAAGGCCGCAGCGACGTCGTCACGCATGCGCATTCCGCGATCCTGATGGCCGGCCAGCCGGTCGAAAGCGTCCGCTGATCCCTCCCCGCCTTGCGTTCGTGCCGGCGCGCCGCGTCGGCGGGCGGCGTATTGGCGATTCATCCGAACAACGTCAAGCGGACGGTTATTCACCATGGCAAGCAAAAGCGTCGTGATCGAGGTGAAGGAAATCACCCTCGCCATCGAACTGATCGAACTGGGCGCCAGGCTGCAACTGCTGGAGGCGGAGACGAGCCTGTCGCGCGACCGCCTGATCAAGCTGTACAAGGAACTGAAGGGCGCGTCGCCGCCGAAGGGGATGCTGCCGTTCTCGACCGACTGGTTCATGACGTGGCAGCCGAACATCCACTCGTCGCTGTTCTACAACATCTACCGGTTCATGCAGGACCACGGCCGCTGCGAGCCGATCCAGTCGATCGTGAAGGCGTACCGGCTCTATCTGGAGCACGTGAACCTGTCCGGCGACGAGGCCGCGCTGAGTCTCACGCGCGCGTGGACGCTGGTGCGCTTCTTCGACTCGGGGATGCTGCAGATGACGCCGTGCACGCGCTGCGGCGGCCATTTCGTCGCGCATGCGCATGATCCGCATCAAGGTTTCGTGTGCGGCCTGTGCCAGCCGCCGTCGCGCGCGGGCAAGACCCGCAAGGCGGCCGCCGCACGCGCCGGGCTGGCCACCGCCGCGGCCTGAACGCCGCCGGGCGGGGCCGGGCGGGGCCGGGCGGGAGCCGCACGCCTTCCGCACGCCTGCCGCGCGCCGCGCGAACCGGCCGGGGGCCTGCTGGTAAACACCGCCGCGCGGTCGCGGCGCGACCGCCAAAGTTTTCCTGCCGACTGCCGTAAACCTGATTAACGGCGGTCTCCCCGCCGGTCATTCGTGAGGGACAGGCAGTGCTGATTATCGTGGGAACACTCGTGACACTGTTGTCCGTCTTCGGCGGTTACGCGCTGGCAGGCGGGCATCTGGGCGCATTGGTCCAGCCGCTCGAGATCCTGATGATCGCAGGCGCGGGCGTCGGCGCGTTCATCCTCGGCAACGGCATGAAGACCATCAAGGCGACGCTGCGCGTGCTGCCGACGCTCTTCAAGGGCTCGAAGTACACCAAGGACGTCTACATGGAACTGATGGCGCTCCTGTACGTGCTGCTCGCGAAGGCCCGCAAGGAAGGCACGCTGACGCTCGAGGCCGACATCGACGATCCGGACAAGAGCCCGATCTTCACGCAATACCCGAAGATCCTCGCGGATCGCCACATCGTCGAATTCCTGACCGACTACCTGCGCCTGATGGTGGGCGGCAACATGAACGCGTTCGAGATCGAGAGCCTGATGGACGAGGAAATCGAGACGCACCACGCGGAAGGCGAAGGCCCCGCGCACGCGCTGATGCGCGTCGGCGACGCGATGCCGGCGTTCGGGATCGTCGCGGCGGTGATGGGCGTCGTGCACACGATGGCGTCGGCCGACAAGCCGCCCGCGGTGCTCGGCGCGATGATCGCGCAGGCGCTGGTCGGCACGTTCCTCGGGATCCTGCTGTCGTACGGGCTGATCGGGCCGCTCGCTAGCCTCGCGGAGCAGCGCGTCGCCGAGTCGACCAAGATGTTCCAGTGCATCAAGGTGACGATCCTCGCGAGCCTGAACGGCTATGCGCCGGCGATCGCGGTCGAGTTCGGCCGCAAGGTGCTGTTCTCGACCGAGCGGCCGTCGTTTACCGAGCTCGAAGAGCATGTGCGCCGCGTGAAGGCGAAGTGACGCGGAGCATTCGATGAGCAAGAGCAAGGATCGCGCGATCGTCGTCAAACGGGTGGCCCCGCAGAAGAAGGGCCACCACGGCGGCGCCTGGAAGCTCGCGTATGCGGACTTCATGACCGCGATGATGGCGTTCTTCCTGCTGATGTGGCTGCTGAGCTCGGTCACGCCGGTGCAGCTGAAGGGGATCGCCGAGTACTTCAACACGCCGCTGAAGGCCGCGCTGTTCGGCAGCGGCGATCGCAGCTCGCAGGACTCGAGCATCATCAACGGCGGCGGCCGCGACCTGTCGAGCCTCGATGCCGGCACGCTGCGCCGTACCGACGGCACGACGTCGCTCGCCGATCGCGTCGCGAAGGCCGGCGACGACAGGACGCGCTCGCAGGCGCAGGGCGCACAGGACCGGCTCGAGCAGGCGCGCCTGCACGACCTGCAGATCAAGCTGATGGCGGCGATCGAGGCGAATCCGACGCTGCGCCAGTTCAAGCAGCAGATCCGCATCGATTCGACGCTGATGGGGCTGCGCATCGAGATCGTCGATTCGCAGAAGCGGCCGATGTTCGCGATGTCGAGCGACCACGTCGAGCCGTACATGCGCGACATCCTGCGCGAGATCGGCAAGACGCTGAACGACGTGCCGAACCGGATCATCGTCCAGGGCCACACCGACGCGGTGCCGTACGCGGGCGGCGAGGGCGGCTACAGCAACTGGGAACTGTCGGCCGATCGCGCGAACGCGTCGCGCCGCGAGCTGATCGCGGGCGGCATGGACGAGTCGAAGGTGCTGCGCGTGCTCGGCCTCGCGTCGACGCAGAACCTGAACAAGGCCGATCCGCTCGATCCGGAAAACCGCCGGATCAGCGTGATCGTGCTGAACCGCAAATCCGAAGACGCGCTGATGCGCGACGACACGACGACCACGACGCTGTCGGCCGACGCCGCGGGCTCGAAGCAACTGGCCCAGCAGCTCGACGGCACGGCGCCGGCCGCGCGACCGGTGCTCGCGAGCGCCGTCGCCGTGGTGCCGAAACCCTGACGTTTCCAAGATTTCGAGACGCGTATGAAACAACCTTCACGCTCACTTCGTTCGCTGCCCCCCGAGGGGGCGGTCAGCCACCCTGGAGCGGTCCTGCGGAGCCCGACATGATCCGAACCATTCTCGCCATCGACGACTCCGCGACCATGCGTGCGCTGCTGCAGGCGACGCTTGCGCAGGCCGGCTATGACGTGACGGTGGCGCCGGACGGCGAAGCCGGCTTCGACATGGCGGCCACCGTGCCGTACGACCTGGTGCTGACCGACCAGAACATGCCGCGCAGGAACGGCCTCGAGGTGATCGCCGCGCTGCGCAAGCTGACGGCGTATGCGGACACGCCGATTCTCGTACTGACGACCGAAGGCAGCGATGCGTTCAAGGACGCCGCGCGCGACGCGGGCGCGACCGGCTGGATCGAAAAGCCGATCGACCCGGCCGTGCTGATCGACCTGGTCGCGACGCTGTCCGAGCAGACCGCCTCCTGACATGAACGCGACGAATCCAACCGGTGACCGGGCATGACTCTCGACATCACGCAGTTCTACCAGACCTTTTTCGACGAAGCGGACGAGTTGCTCGCGCAGATGGAGCAACTGCTGTTGAACCTCGACGTCGGCTCGCCGGACCCCGAGGACCTGGCCGCGATCTTCCGCGCCGCGCATTCGATCAAGGGCGGCGCGGCGACGTTCGGCTTTTCCGCGCTGACCGAGACGACCCACATCCTCGAGTCGCTGCTCGACCGCGCGCGCAACCATGAGCTGACGCTGACCAAGGAAATGGTCGACGCGTTCCTCGAGACCAAGGACGTGCTGTCCGACCAGCTGGTCGACTATCGCGCGAGCGCGGAACCGGACGCGGCGGCTGCCGCGACGATCTGCGCGAAGCTCGAACGCCTGAAGGCGGAGAGCGGCGCGGGCGCCCCCGCGGACGTCGCACCTGCCGCGCCTGCCGTGGAGACTGCACCGGCGCCGGCCGCCGCTACCTCCGCCAGCGACCGCGCGCCCGATCACGTGGTCGAACAGGCGGTCGCGGCCGCGCATCCGGCGGCGGCTGCCGGCACGGACGGCCCGCACCTGAAGATCACGCTCCTCGGCGTCGACGCGAAGGACCAGGCGCTGCTCACCGAG
This sequence comes from Burkholderia sp. Bp8994, assembly GCF_003853805.1. Lineage (NCBI taxonomy): Bacteria > Pseudomonadati > Pseudomonadota > Betaproteobacteria > Burkholderiales > Burkholderiaceae > Burkholderia > Burkholderia sp. Bp8994. Next base: position 79,839 of record NZ_QTQH01000010.1, on the reverse strand, counting down.
GAGCTCGGCAATCTCGGCCGGATCGTCGGCCGCGAGGAAGCGGGCGCCGACCTGACGCTGTGGCTCGAATCGGACGTGCCGTCCGACGACATCGTCGCCGTGTGCTGCTTCGTGATCGACGACAGCCAGATCCGCATCGCGCGCGGCACCGCGCCGGCCGCACCGGCGGCGCCTGCCGCCACGCCGGCCGCCGTCGAACCGGCCGCCGTCGAACCGGTCGCCGCGCCGGAACCGGCCGCGCGGGTCGAGGTCTTCGCGCAAGCCCCCGGTGCCACCCCGGCCGCCGCCGCACCGCAGGCGCAGCCGAGCGCCGCCGCGCAACCGGCGCCGCAACAGGCATCGCAACAGGCATCGCAACAGGCATCGCAACAGGCATCGCAACAGGCATCGCAACCGGCATCGCAACCGCACGCAGAACCCGCCGCGCAGGCTGCCCAGGCTGCCGCGCACCACGACGACAAGCGTCCGCGCCCGGCCGCCGCCGCATCGGGCGCCGAAGGCAGCTCGATCCGCGTCGGCGTCGAGAAGGTCGACCAGCTGATCAACCTGGTCGGCGAGCTCGTGATCACGCAGGCGATGCTCGCGGAAACCGCGAGCGCGTTCGATCCGGCGCTGCACGACCGCCTGTTCAACGGGATGGCGCAGCTCGAGCGCAACGCGCGCGACCTGCAGGAAGCGGTGATGTCGATCCGCATGATGCCGATGGACTACGTGTTCAGCCGCTTCCCGCGGCTCGTGCGCGACCTCGCCGGCAAGCTCGGCAAGCAGGTCGAGCTGGTCACGTTCGGCCAGGCGACCGAGCTGGACAAGAGCCTGATCGAGCGGATCATCGACCCGCTCACGCACCTCGTGCGCAACAGCCTCGACCACGGGATCGAGACGGTCGACAAGCGCGTCGCCGCCGGCAAGGACGGCGTCGGCCAGCTCGTGCTGTCGGCCGCGCATCACGGCGGCAACATCGTGATTGAGGTCAGCGACGACGGCGCGGGCCTGAACCGCGAGCGGATCCTCGCGAAGGCCGCGAAGCAGGGCATGCAGATTTCCGAAAACATCAGCGACGACGAAGTCTGGCAGCTGATCTTCGCGCCGGGCTTCTCGACCGCCGAAACCGTGACCGACGTGTCGGGCCGCGGCGTCGGGATGGACGTCGTGAAGCGCAACATCCAGTCGATGGGCGGCCATGTCGAGATCACGTCGCAGGCCGGTCGCGGCACGACCACGCGGATCGTGCTGCCGCTCACGCTGGCGATCCTCGACGGGATGTCGGTGAAGGTCGGCAGCGAGATCTTCATCCTGCCGCTGAATTTCGTGATGGAGTCGCTGCAGCCGTCGAACGACGACATCTACACGGTCGGCAACGGCGAGCGCGTGGTGCGCGTGCGCGGCGAATACCTGCCGCTCGTCGCGCTGCACGAGGTGTTCTCGGTCGAGGACGCGCGCACCGATCCGACCCAGGGCATCGTCACCATCATGGAAACCGAGGGGCGCCGCTTCGCGATGCTGATCGACGAGCTGGTCGGCCAGCAGCAGGTGGTCGTGAAGAACCTCGAAACCAATTACCGCAAGGTGCACGGCATCTCTGCGGCGACCATTCTCGGCGACGGCAGTGTCGCGCTGATCGTCGACGTCGCGGCGCTGAACCGCGAAACCCGTGCGACGCACGGCGCCCGAGCCGGCGCCGAGCTCGCCATTTTCTGACTCTCGCCATTCAACCGATTGGGGGCAAACGTGTCCGCTGAAGTCCAAATGATCAATCCGGCCGCGGCGAACGCGGCAACCAGCCGCCGCGATGCGGAGCAGGGCGATGCGACGGGCCAGGAATTCCTCGTCTTCACGCTCGGCGACGAGGAGTACGGGATCGACATCCTGAAGGTGCAGGAAATCCGCGGCTACGACAGCGTCACGCGCATCGCGAACGCGCCGGACTTCATCAAGGGCGTGATCAACCTGCGCGGGATCATCGTGCCGATCGTCGACATGCGGATCAAGTTCCATCTCGGCCGCGTCGAGTACGACCACCAGACGGTGGTGATCATCCTGAACGTGTCGAACCGCGTGGTCGGGATGGTGGTCGACGGCGTGTCGGACGTGCTGACGCTGCAGACCGACCAGATCATGCCGGCGCCGGAATTCGGCGCGACGCTGACGACCGAGTACCTCACGGGCCTCGGCACGGTCGACGGCCGGATGCTGATCCTGATGGACATCGAGAAGCTGATGTCGAGCCGGGAAATGGCGCTGATCGAGACGCTCGGCGCGTAAGCGCGCCGCGCGCGCAGGAACTTCGGGAGAATCTGCAATGTTGCATAACTGGTCGATCCGCACGACGCTCACGGCGGTCGGACTCATCCTCGTGGGCCTGGCCGCCGCGGTCGGCGGGCTCGGCCTCTACGCGCTCGATCGCGCGAGCCGCTCGCTCGACGAGATCGCGCACGTCGACTTGCCGGCGATCCATGCGCTCGACGACACGTCGGCGCAGTTGCTGCGCGCGCGCGTGGCGCTCGACCGCTTCCGCACCCTGACCGAAGCCGGCAACACGGCCGAGGCGGGCAAGGTGCTCGACCGCGCGCAGGAGCTGTACGCGAAGTCGAGCCAGAACTGGCAGGCGTTCCAGGCCACGCCGAAGCTCGGCATCGAGCAGGCGCTCGTCGACGAGCTCACCGCACGCTATACGACGATCGTGAAGGAAGGCGTCGAGCCCGAGTTCGCGGCCGCGCGCGCCGGCGACATGGCCGCGTATCACGCGGTCGCCGACACGAAGATCAGCCCGATGTTCGTCGCGTACGACCAGACGGCATCGGCCGTGGTCGCGGCGCTGCAGAAGCGCGCGAACGACCGCCAGACCGCGACGCAATCGCAGATCTCGCTGATGATCGGCCTGATCGCGGCCGGCATCGCGATCGCGTTCGTCGTCGTGATCGCGATCCGCTTCGTGCTGCGCGGGCTGATCGTGAAGCCGCTCGAGGACGCGATCGCGCACTTCGAGCGGATCGCCGGCGGCGACCTCACGCAGCCGGTGAACGTGTTCAGCAACAATGAGATCGGCCGCCTGTTCGGCGGCATCAAGCGGATGCAGGACGCCGTGACGGCGATGGTGCAGGCCGTGCATCGCGGCACCGAATCGATCGACGTCGGCGCGCGCGAGATCTCGACCGGCAACACCGACCTGTCGCAGCGCACCGAGGAGCAGGCCGCGTCGCTGCAGGAAACCGCATCGAGCATGGAGCAGCTGACCGGCACCGTGCGGCAGAACGCGGAGAACGCGCGGCAGGCGAGCCAGCTCGCGGTGAACGCGTCCGACATCGCGACGCAGGGCGGCGAGGTGGTCGGCCAGGTCGTGTCGACGATGCAGGACATCGCGGCCAGCTCGGGCAAGGTCGTCGACATCATCGGCACGATCGAAGGCATCGCATTCCAGACCAACATCCTCGCGCTGAACGCGGCGGTCGAAGCCGCGCGGGCCGGCGAGCAGGGCCGCGGCTTCGCGGTGGTCGCGGGCGAAGTGCGCTCGCTCGCGCAGCGCAGCGCGAGCGCCGCGAAGGAAATCAAGCAGTTGATCGGCGATTCGGCCGAGAAGGTCGACAGCGGGTCGGCGCTCGTCGCGCGGGCCGGCTCGACGATGGACGAGATCGTGCAGGCCGTGCGCCGCGTGACCGACATCATGGGCGAGATCAGCGCCGCGTCGGACGAGCAGTCGACCGGCATCGAGCAGGTCAATCGCGCGGTCGGCCAGATGGATTCCGTCACGCAGCAGAACGCGGCGCTCGTCGAGCAGGCCGCGGCCGCCGCCGCGTCGCTCGAGGAGCAGACGCGCCAGATGAAGGCGGTCGTGTCGGCGTGGCGCGTCGCGGGCGGCATCGCGCTCGCGCCGTCGCGCGGCGCCGCACGCCCGGCCGCGCACGCATCGGCGCCGGCGCTGGCGTCGCCGTCGGAACGCCGCCATGAAACCGCGCCGGCCGCATTGCCGGCACCGCAGGCGGCCGTTCAGCCGGCGCGCCGCGCGTCGCCTGCGCCCGCGTCGCATGCGTCACATGCATCGGCACCGGCCGCGAGCCACGAAACGAAGCGTGCGCCGGACGCCGCCGCACGCACGGCGAAGGAAGCGCCGGCCGCGGGCGGCTACGGCCCGCGTCTCGCGAAGGCGGCCGCCGCACCGGCGCACAAGCCGGCCGACAAGCCCGCGCTGGTGCGTCCGGCGCTGAGCAGCGAGAAGCCGGCGCTGGCCGCGGCCGGCACGTCCGATGACGACTGGGAGACCTTCTAAGCCATGCCGTCCGCGCGCGCACCGTTTCGACCCGATGCACCGGATGCCTCGCCCCGCGCGGGCGAGCCGGGGCGCGACTTCGCGTTCACCGGCGCGGATTTCGCACGCATCCGCGCGCTGATTCATCAACGCGCGGGCATCTCGTTGTCCGAGCACAAGCGCGACATGGCGTACAGCCGGCTCGCGCGCCGGCTGCGCGCCCGCGGCCTCGACACGTTCCGCGACTACCTCGACCTGCTCGAGCAGGAGGACGATCCGCTCGAGTGGGAGGCGTTCACCAACGCGCTGACGACGAACCTGACCGCGTTCTTCCGCGAGTCGCACCATTTCCCGATCCTGGCCGACTTCGTGAAGGGGCGCGCGGCGCCCGTGTCGGTGTGGTGCTCGGCGGCGTCGACCGGCGAGGAGCCCTATTCGATCGCGATCACGCTGATCGAGGCGCTCGGCGAATCGGCTGCGCGCGGCGCATCGATCCTCGCGACCGACCTCGACACGCAGGTGCTCGCGAAGGCCGAGGCCGGCATCTATACGTACGACCAGGTCAAGCACCTGAGCCCGGAGCGGCTCAAGCGCTTCTTCCTGAAGGGCACCGGCGCGCAGGCCGGCCGCGTGAAGGTGCGCCCGGAGCTGCGCGCGATGATCCGCTTCGAGCAGCTGAACCTGACCGATGCCGACTACGGGATCGCGAAGCCGTTCGACGCGATCTTCTGCCGCAACGTGATGATCTATTTCGACAAGCCGACGCAGGGGCAGGTGCTGTCGCGCTTCGAGCCGCTCGTGAAACCGGGCGGGCTGCTGTTCGCCGGGCATTCGGAGAATTTCACCTACGTCTCGCAGGCGTTCCGGCTGCGCGGGCAGACGGTGTATGAGCTGACGCGCGCCCCGAAGGAAGTGCCCTTGGGGCACGACGCCGCGCCGGGCCTGCGCCCGCGCGGCGCGGCGCCGGCCGCGGCGGTGCCGCCGCGCGCCCATGCGCGTGCCGCGGGCGCCGCGCCCGCTTACGGAGAACGCGGATGAGCGCGCTGCCGATCGCCACCAATCGTTACTTCGACAACCACTTCGAGCGCCCCGGCGTGAAGCTGCTGCCGAACGAGTTCTACACGACGTCCGAGGACATGGTGCTGATGACCGTGCTCGGCTCGTGCGTCGCCGCGTGCCTGCACGACCCGATCGCGGGCATCGGCGGGATGAATCACTTCATGCTGCCCGACGACGGCGCCGACGCCGGCGCGGCCGCATCGGAGTCGATGCGCTACGGCGCGTATGCGATGGAAGTGCTGATGAACGAACTGATCAAGGCCGGCGGGCGCCGCGAGCGCCTCGAGGCGAAGGTGTTCGGCGGCGCGGCCGTGCTGGCAGGGATGACGACCATCAACATCGGCGACCGCAACGCGGATTTCGTGCGCCGCTATCTCGCGCTCGAGCGCATCCGCATCACCGCGGAGGACCTGCAGGGCGTGCACCCGCGCAAGGTCGCGTTCATGCCGCGCAGCGGGCGCGCGATGGTGAAGAAGCTGCGGCTGCAGGTGCCGGGCGTGACCGAGCGCGAAGCCGCGCTGGCGCGCGAGGCCGACCGCGTGCACGCCGCCCGGACGCGCGCGCACGTCGAGCTGTTCGCGGCGAAGCGCCCGGCCGCGCCGCCGCCGGCGCGCCCGCGCATCGAGCTGTTCGGCGCACGCGGCGGCGCGGGCGCGCAGCCGGCGAACGCGAAGGCCACCAGCCCGAACGCCGGCAGCCCGTACGCGGCCAACCATTCGAGAAAGCAGGAGGCATGACCGCAGTGCAGAAGATCAAAGTGTTGTGCGTCGACGATTCGGCGCTGATCCGCAGCCTGATGACGGAGATCATCAACAGCCAGCCCGACATGACGGTATGCGCGACCGCGCCCGATCCGCTCGTCGCGCGCGAACTCATCAAGCAGCACAACCCGGACGTCCTGACGCTGGACGTCGAAATGCCGCGCATGGACGGCCTCGACTTCCTCGAGAAGCTGATGCGCCTGCGGCCGATGCCGGTCGTGATGGTGTCGTCGCTGACCGAGCGCGGTTCCGAGATCACGCTGCGCGCGCTCGAACTCGGCGCGGTGGATTTCGTCACGAAGCCGCGCGTCGGGATCCGCGACGGCATGCTCGACTACGCGGAAAAGCTCGCGGACAAGATCCGCGCGGCGTCGCGCGCCCGCGTGCGCCAGGCACCGCAGCCGCAGGCGGCCGCCGCGCGCACCGCGAGCGGCCAGCCGGCCGCGCCGATGATCAACAACCCGCTCGTCAGTACCGAGAAGCTGATCATCATCGGCGCGTCGACGGGCGGCACCGAGGCGATCCGCGAGGTGCTGACGCCGCTGCCGCCGGATGCGCCGGCGGTGCTGATCGCGCAGCACATGCCGCCCGGCTTCACGAAGTCGTTCGCGCAGCGGCTGAACGGCCTGTGCCGGATCGCGGTGAAGGAAGCCGAGCACGGCGAGCGCGTGCTGCCGGGCCATGCGTACATCGCACCGGGCCATGCGCACCTGCTGCTCGCGCGCAGCGGCGCGAACTACATCGCGCAGCTGTCCGACGAGCCGCCGGTGAACCGCCACCGGCCGTCGGTCGACGTGCTGTTCCGCTCGGCGGCGCAGCACGCGGGCAAGAACGCGATCGGCGTGATCCTCACGGGGATGGGGCGCGACGGCGCGGCCGGCCTGCTGGACATGAAGCGCGCGGGCGCCCACACGTTCGCGCAGGACGAGGCGAGCTGCATCGTGTTCGGGATGCCGCGCGAGGCGATCGCGCTCGGCGGCGCGGACGAGGTCGCGCCGCTTGCGGAGATGAGCCGGCGCGTGATGGCGCGGCTGGCGACGATGGGTGACCGCGTGCAACGCGTCTGAATGAAATGTCACGGGGCACGTGCGAAGCCGCGGGCCCCGACGGTAACGAATCTGCAAAGGAACGACGATGGACAAGAGCATGAAAATCCTGGTGGTGGACGATTTCCCGACGATGCGCAGGATCGTCCGCAACCTGCTCAAGGAACTGGGCTACACGAACGTCGACGAAGCCGAGGACGGCGCAGCCGGCCTCGCGCGCTTGCGCGGCGGCGGCTTCGACTTCGTGATCTCGGACTGGAACATGCCGAACCTCGACGGCCTCGCGATGCTGAAGGAAATCCGCGCGGACGCGACGCTCACGCATCTGCCGGTGCTGATGGTCACGGCCGAGTCGAAGAAGGAGAACATCATCGCGGCCGCGCAGGCCGGCGCGAGCGGCTACGTCGTGAAACCGTTCACGGCCGCGACGCTCGACGAGAAGCTGAACAAGATCATCGACAAGATGGCCAAGGCCGGGAGCTGACGTGAACGAGCCGATCCATGCGGCGCTCGCCGGCGCTGCGTTCAGCGCCGACGGCCACGCCGAAGGCGCCGATTACGCGAGCGACCGGATCCTCGCGCGCATCGGCCACGTCACGCGCACGCTGCGCGATTCGATGCGCGAGCTCGGGCTCGACAAGCATGTCGAGCGTGCGGCGGAAGCCGTGCCCGATGCACGCGACCGGCTGCGCTACGTCGCGACGATGACCGAGCAGGCGGCCGAGCGCGTGCTGAACGCGATCGAGGTCGCGAAGCCGGTGCAGGCGCGCATCCAGAGCGAGGCCGAGGCGCTTGACGCGCGCTGGGCGCAGTGGTACGCGGCGCCGATCGAGCATGCGGACGTGCGCGAGCTGATGGACGACACGCGCACGTTCCTGCGCGCGCTGCCCGAAGCGACGTCCGCGACCAGCGCGCAGCTGCTCGAGATCATGCTCGCGCAGGATTTCCAGGACCTGACCGGGCAGGTGATCAAGAAGATCATGGACATGGTCTATCTGATCGAGCAGCAGCTGCTCACCGTGCTCGTCGAGAATATCGCGCCCGAGCGGCGCGAGCAGTTCGCGGCGACCGCGGCCGCGCTCGCGGCCGAGCAGATCAGCGCGACCGGCAGCCCCGAGTCGCTGCTGAACGGGCCGCAGATCGCACCGGAAGGCAAGTCCGACGTCGTGCAGGACCAGGCGCAGGTCGACGACCTGCTCGCGAGTCTCGGCTTCTGACCGTGCCGCACCGCACGCCACCGCGCCGCTCTCCGTTCGCGGAGCGCCCGGTGTGCGTGGCTTTCACCCTGCCTCTCCCGCCGAGCCCCCCCGCGCGCGGGTCGTGTCGCTCGTCATGCTGCGCCGCGTCATGCATCGTTGATTTGACACTCCGACACACTCCGCAGGCATACTACGCATCAGCAGCAACGAAGCGTCATTCTTAAGACTTTGATTTGTTGGCCCGCGGCGCCGTGCCTGATGGCGGCACCGCCGGCAACGAAGCCAGTCCCTTTGGGGGGGAACGTGAAGCTGAAACGCTTGGGCTGGGCCGCCGCGCACGCGACGGCTGCAATGGGTGTGCTGTGGGCCGTCCACGCACAGGCCGAACTGGGCGGCGCACCGATGTCGCCGCCGGCGGACGATCACGCCGCCACGGTGCGCGCGCTGCAGCGCGCGATGCGCTCCGCCGACGGCGCGCAGGCGAGCGCGGCCGCCTACACCGTCCGCGAGATCACGCTCGGATCGGGCACCGTCATCCACGAATACGCGAGCGCGGCCGGCACCGTGTTCGGCCTCGCTTGGCGCGGGCCGAGCATGCCGGATCTCGAGTCGCTGCTCGGCAGCTATTTCCCGCAGTACACGGCCGGCGTCCAGGCGGCGCATGCGGCGCGCGGCTGGCGCGCGCCCGTGTCCGTCGACACGAGCGGCCTCGTGATCCGCACGGGCGGCCACATGGGCGCCTTCGCGGGCCAGGCATGGCTGCCGGCGGCGCTGCCTGCCGGGCTGACCGGCAACGACATCCAGTGACAGCGGGAGAGCGATCTTGAGAATTCCTCGTACCTTCAGGCGCTGGCTCGGGCTGCTGAGCGTCGCGGCCGTGACGGCCATGCTCGTGACCGCCTGCGGCGGCGGCGATGACAACGGCGGCGGCAGCGGCGGCAGCGGCGGCGGCAATGGTTCCAACGTATCGGACGGCAATACCGCGAACACGGCCGTGATCACGGTCGGCACCGGCGTCGCGCACGTGATCAACATCCCGACCGTCAACGTGAAGATCTGCGTGCCGGGCACGACGAACTGCCAGGTGGTCAACAACGTGCTCGTCGACACCGCGTCGTACGGGCTGCGGCTGGTCAGCAGCGCGCTGTCGTCGGGCGTGTTGAACAACCTGCCGCAGACGACGAGCGGCGGCGCGCCGGTCGCCGAGTGCGGCAAGTTCGTGTCGAGCTTCACGTGGGGCTCGGTGCGTACCGTCGACCTGTCGATCGGTACCGAGCAGGCGGGTTCGCTGCCGGTGCAGATCATCGGCGATCTCGGCACGACCAACGTGCCGAGCTCGTGCTCGAACAACGGCGCCAGGACGTCGGCCAACACGGCGAGCGACCTCGGCGCGAACGGCATCCTCGGCATCGGGCCGGCGCCGGTCGATTGCGGCACGAGCTGCGCGACGTCGACGTCGGCGACGTCCAACAACTACTACGCGTGCCCGAACGGCAATGCGAGCTGCGCCGTGGCGCTGGTGCCGGTCGCGCAGCAGGTGGCCAACCCGGTCCATCGCTTCGCGACCGACAACAACGGCGTGATCGTGCAGATGCCGAACATCTCGAGCAGCGGGCAGGGCAGCGCGACGGGCCTGCTGACGTTCGGGATCGGCACGCAGGGCAACAACGCGCTGGGGGCGTCGACGGTGCTGACGTCGACGACGACGGGCGACGTGAACGCGACGTTCCTCGGCGGCAACGTGACCGCGTTCTTCGATACGGGCTCGAACGCGTACTTCTTCAACGATTCGGCGCAGAAGGCCTGTACGACCAACACGCAGTTCTACTGCCCGTCGTCGACGACCACCTATACGGCGACGCTGACCGGCCAGAACGGGAAGTCGGGCGGCGTGTCGATGCCCGTCGCGAACGCCGATTCGCTGTTCGCGAATGCGTCGACGTTCGCGTTCAACGACATCGCCGGCCCGTTCGGCGCGGCCGGCTGGCTCGATCTCGGCATGCCGCACTTCTACGGCAAGACGATTTACTTCGGGATGGACCGGACCGCGACCGGCGGCGCGCAGCCTTACGTCGCGTTCTGATTGCGCACGAGCGGCAGCAGGAAGGGGGCGAGCGATCGCCCCCTTTTTTATGGTTCAACCCGGATTACCGGGGAACGCCGCGCCAGCGCCTACGATATAAGACCGGCACCGGTGCCGGCGCACGACATCGAGGAGACAGCGCCATGAGCCAGCGTATCCAACGCATCACGCCGTTTCTGTGGTTCGACCACGACGCCGAGGCGGCCGCCCGCTTCTACGTGTCGGTGTTCGACGACGCGCGCATCCTGCACGTCGCCCGTTACGGCAAGTCCGGCGCGCAGGCGTCGGGGCAGGCGGAGGGCGCGGTGATGACGGTGTCGTTCGAACTGGACGGGCAGGCGTTTCTCGCGCTGAACGGCGGCCCGGCGTTCCCGCTCACACCGGCCGTGTCGTTCGTCGTCAACTGCCGCGACCAGCAGGAGATCGACCGCTACTGGGCGGCCCTGGCCGAAGGCGGGGACGAACGCGCACAGCAGTGCGGCTGGCTGCGCGACCGCTTCGGCGTGTCGTGGCAGGTGGTGCCGGTGCAGATGCCCGAACTGATGGCGGGCGACCCGGCACGCGCCGAACGCGTGATGGCGCAGGTGATGAAGATGAAGAAGCTCGATCTCGGCGTGCTGCAGCAGGCGGCGGCCGGCTAGCGAACGCCGGCCTGGACGCGCCGTTTCGACGTGCGCACGCGACGTCCGACGATATTCCCGGCCGGTCGGTCAATCAGCGCAGAACGATCGTTTCGATTATCGATCGAGATGCGTTTCACGCCGGTGTAATCAAGTCGTGAATTATCTTGCTGCTGTTTATGTCAGGTCGTCGCGATTATAAAAATGACGTGACATGCGTGTTGGCGATACGGCGCGCCGCCGCTGCGGCCGCTCCAGTAATGCGAGAGCCGGCGTGAGAGACGGTCCGCATGCGAAAGGAGATGCGATGCGAAGAAATTCAAACTTATAATGCCCGCGTTGTTTCCGGGATCGTCGATATAAAACATGAGGGCAATAAGATGAGTTTTAGTGAAGCCGTTCGTGCCGCACTCAATCAATACGCGAAATTCGAGGGCCGCGCGCGCCGCGCGGAATACTGGTATTTCGCGTTGCTCACGAGCGTCGTGTCGATCCTCTGCCAGGTGATCACCATGGTGGGGCACGACACGAGCGCGATCTCGCTGCTGCTGATGATCGTCGCGGCCGTCGTGTCGCTCGCGCTGGTGCTGCCGAGCCTCGCGGTCACCGTCCGCCGCCTGCACGATACGGGCCGCTCGGGCTGGTTCCTGCTGATCGCGCTCATTCCGCTCGTCGGCGGGATTCTGCTGCTCGTGTGGATGTGCTCGCGCGGCACCAACGGCCCGAACCGTTACGGCTCGGATCCGATTCCAGCGATCTGAGCGCCGCCCGCCCCGACGCGCGACGCCGTCGTGTCGGGGCGGGCCGACGATCGCTTCACGGCTGCCTTGCTTCGCTGCTTGGCTGCTTGGCAGATCCCACGCTTCACCGTTTCCCCATTACCCGCTTCGCCGCTTCCCCGCTTCCCCGCTTCCCCGCTTCCCCGCTTCACACCTTCATCCACGTCACCACGTCACCACGCCACCGCGCCACCGCGCCACCCCGCCACCCCGCCACCCCGCCACCCCGCCACCCCGCGGACGCAGTTTCCATCGTCTCCTCGCGCGCCGCACCCTCCCGCCGGCCGTCCGCCGCCCCCGCTCGCCCGATTCCTCGAAATACCCCCCTTTCCAGGCTTTGCTCGACCGATCGGCGTTTGACGCGCGCATGAATAATCGGTGTCACTGGAGAACGGCATTTCGCCGTACCCGACTGGAGGCCCCGTGGCAGACGAGAGCGATCTCGACAGAACCGAAGCCGCCACTCCGAGGCGCCGCGAGAAGGCGCGCGAGGAGGGGCAGGTCGCGCGTTCGCGCGAGCTGGCTTCGTTCGCGCTGCTCGCGGCCGGGTTCTACGGCGCGTGGCTGCTCGCGGGTCCGTCGGGCGCCCACCTCCAGACGATGCTGCGCGGTGCGTTCGCGTTCGACCGCGCGACCGCGTTCGACACGCACCGGATGCTGTCGGCGGCCGGCAGCGCGAGCCTCGAGGGTCTCGCCGCGCTGCTGCCGATCCTGGCGCTCACCGGCCTCGCCGCGCTGCTCGCGCCAATGGCGCTCGGCGGCTGGCTGATCTCGCAGAAGACCTTCGAGCTGAAGTTCGACCGCCTGAACCCGATCTCGGGCCTGGGCCGGATGTTCTCGATCCAGGGGCCGATCCAGCTCGGGATGTCGCTCGCGAAGACGCTCGTCGTCGGCGGGATCGGCGGGATCGCGATCTGGCGCAGCAAGGACGAGCTGCTCGGTCTCGCGACCCAGCCGCTCGGCTCGGCGCTCGCCGATGCGATGCATCTGGTCGCCGTGTGCTGCGGCACGACGGTCGCCGGGATGCTGGTGGTCGCCGCGCTCGATGTGCCTTACCAACTCTGGCAGTACAACAAGAAGTTGCGCATGACGAAGGAAGAAGTGAAGCGCGAGCATCGCGAGAACGAAGGCGATCCGCACGTGAAGGGCCGCATCCGCCAGCAGCAGCGCGCGATCGCGCGGCGCCGGATGATGGCCGCCGTGCCGAAGGCCGACGTGGTCGTCACGAACCCGACGCACTTCGCCGTCGCGCTGCAGTACACGGACGGCGAGATGCGTGCGCCGAAGGTCGTCGCGAAGGGCGTGAACCTCGTCGCCGCGCGCATCCGCGAACTCGCGGCCGAGCACAACGTGCCGCTGCTCGAGGCGCCGCCGCTCGCGCGTGCGCTGTATCACAACGTCGAACTCGAACGCGAGATTCCCGGCTCGCTGTACTCGGCTGTCGCCGAAGTGCTCGCGTGGGTCTACCAGCTCAAGCGTTTCCGCTCGGAAGGCGGCGCCTTCCCGGCCGCGCCGGTCGATCTCGACGTGCCGGCCGACCTCGACAAGGGGTCGTCGGTCGCCGCCGACGACGAGCGTGAAGAAGCCGAAGACACGCTCGGCAAGCAAGGGAACGCAGCATGAGCACCCCGACCACCGGCCTGTTCGCCAAGCGCGCGAACCCGTTCGCGGGCACCAACCTGCGCGCGCTCGCGGGCCCGATCCTCATCTGCATGATCCTGGGGATGATGATCCTGCCGCTGCCGCCGCTGCTGCTGGATCTGCTGTTCACCTTCAACATCGCGCTGTCGGTGATGGTGCTGCTCGTCAGCATGTACACGATGAAGCCGCTCGACTTCGCGGCGTTCCCGAGCGTGCTGCTGTTCTCGACGCTGTTGCGGCTGTCGCTGAACGTCGCGTCGACGCGCGTCGTGCTGCTCGAAGGCCACACCGGCCCCGACGCGGCGGGCCAGGTGATCGAGGCGTTCGGCCACTTCCTCGTCGGCGGCAACTTCGCGGTCGGCATCGTCGTGTTCGTGATCCTGATGATCATCAACTTCATGGTGATCACGAAGGGCGCGGGGCGGATCGCCGAAGTGTCCGCGCGCTTCACGCTCGACGCGATGCCCGGCAAGCAGATGGCGATCGACGCCGACCTGAACGCGGGCCTCATCAACGAGGAACAGGCGCGCAAGCGGCGCCTCGCCGTGTCGCAGGAAGCCGAGTTCTACGGGTCGATGGACGGCGCGTCGAAGTTCGTGCGCGGCGACGCGATCGCGGGCCTGATCATCATGGCGATCAACGTGATCGGCGGTCTGATCGTCGGGATGGTGCAGCACGACATGAGCTTCGCCGCGGCCGGCACCAACTACACGCTGCTGACGATCGGCGACGGCCTCGTCGCGCAGATCCCGTCGCTCGTGATCTCGACCGCGGCCGGCGTGATCGTGTCGCGCGTCGCGACCGACGAGGACATCGGCACGCAGATCACCGGCCAGCTGTTCACCAACCCGCGCGTGCTCAACATCACCGGCGCGATCATCGTGCTGATGGGGCTGATCCCGGGCATGCCGCACGTCGCGTTCCTCGCGCTCGGCGGCGGCGCGATCTGGCTGGCCCGCACGCAGACGCGTCGCGCGGCGGCCCGCGTGGCGGCCGGCGACGTGACCGAGATCGCACCGCCCGCCGCGCTGCCGGGCGACAGCCACGAGGCGACCTGGGACGACGTGCAGCTGATCGATCCGCTCGGCCTCGAAGTCGGCTACCGGCTGATCCCGCTCGTCGACAAGAACAGCGACGGCGAGCTGCTCAAGCGCATCAAGAGCATCCGCAAGAAATTCGCGCAGGAAATCGGCTTCCTGCCGCCGGTGATCCACATCCGCGACAACCTCGAGCTGCGGCCGAACGCATACCGGATCGCGCTGAAGGGCGTCGAGATCGGCACGGGCGAAGTGTTCCCGGGCCAGTGGCTCGCGATCAACCCGGGCCAGGTGACGGCCGCGCTGCCGGGCGCCACGACGCAGGATCCGGCGTTCGGGTTGCCGGCCGTGTGGATCGACGTCGCGATGCGCGAGCAGGCGCAGGTGTACGGCTACACGGTCGTCGATGCGAGCACGGTCGTCGCGACCCATCTGAACCATCTGGTCGTGCAGCACGCGGCCGAGCTGCTCGGCCGCCAGGAAGTGCAGTCGCTCGTCGAGCGCACCGGCAAGGATGCGCCGTCGCTCGTCGAGGACCTCGTGCCGAAGACGATCTCGCTGACGACGCTGCAGAAAGTGCTGCAGAACCTGCTCGAGGAAGGCGTGCCGATCCGCGACATGCGCACGATCCTCGAGGCCGTGTCCGAACACGCGGGCCGCGGCGACGCGTACGAGATCACCGCCGCGGTGCGGCTGTCGCTCGGCCGGGCGATCACGCAGCAGTGGTATCCGGGCGCGGGCGAGATGCAGGTGATGGGCCTCGATTCGAATCTCGAGCGCGTGCTGTCGCAGGCGCTCGCCACCGGCGCGAACCCGGGCCTCGAACCCGGCCTCGCGCACAACCTTCTGACCGGCACGCAGCAAGCGATGCTGCGTCAACAGAATCTCGGGCTGCCGCCCGTGCTGCTGGTGCAGCACGCGCTGCGCGCGATGCTCGCGCGTTTCCTGCGCCGCAGCCTGCCGCAACTGAAAGTGCTGTCGTATGCCGAAGTGCCGGACACGCGCACGATCAAAGTCGTTAACGTCATCGGGGGTTCCGCTTGAACATTCGCAAATTCACCGGCGCGACCAGCCGCGACGCGCTTCGCCTCGTGCGCGAGGCACTGGGTGCCGACGCCGTCGTGCTGTCGAACCGCACGCTCGATGACGGCAGTGTCGAAATCGTCGCGCTCGCCGATTCGGATCTCGCCGCGGTCGCGCCGCCGGCCGCGGCCCGGGCGCGCAGCCTTCCGCCGCGCACGCCGGAATCCGTGCCGGCCGCAGCCGTGCCGGGCATCGTGTCGCGCCCGGGTGCCGGGCTCGCGCGCCCGGCCGTCAATCCGTATGCAGCAGGCGAGGGCGGGCTCCCGGACGTGTTTTCCTCGGTGTTCGGCGCGCGCGCCGAAGCGACGGAGCCGGCCGCGGAATCGACCGCCTTCGACGCGGATGCCGACACGCACGCAACGGCCGCGGCATCGGGCGCGCCGGTTGCGCCCGTTGCGCCGATCACCGCCGCCGGCACGCCGTCGGCAGCGTCCGAACCCGCGCCGTGGCTCGTCGAGCACGCGAAACGCCTGACCCAGCAGCGCGAAGCGCTGATCGCCCGCGCGCAGGCCGCCCCGACCGCCCCGCAAGCGCCGGCCCGCATGCAGCAGGACGCCGCACCCGCGACGCCTGCCGCCTGGGCGCGCGACATCGTGCGCGACGCCGAGCGCCGGATGCCGCCGGCCGCCGCTGCGACGGCCCGCCAGGGCGAAACGGGTGCCGCGAAGCCGGCCGAACGCACGCGCCTGTCCGCCGAGGCCGCCGCCGCGGTGGCAGACGCGGTGAAGGCGCGCGTCGAGAGCATCGTCAACGACACGGTGATGCACGAGCTCGGCGCGATGCGCGGGATGATGGAAGCGCAGTTCGACAGCCTGATGTGGCACGACCGCCAGCGCCGCAGCCCGGTGCACGGCGCGCTGACCCGGCACCTGTTCTCGGCCGGCTTCTCCGCGCAGCTGGTGCGCATGCTGGTCGACAACCTGCCGTCCGGCGACGGCGCGCAGACCTTCGAGCAGGCCGCCGACTGGGCGCAGTCGGTGCTCGCGGCGAACCTGCCGGTGCTCGAGAGCGAAGACGCGCTGATGGAGCGCGGCGGCGTGTTCGCGCTGATGGGGCCGACCGGCGTCGGCAAGACGACCACCACCGCGAAGCTCGCCGCGCGCTGCGTGATGCGCTTCGGCGCGAGCAAGGTCGCGCTGCTGACCACCGACAGCTACCGGATCGGCGGCCACGAGCAGCTGCGCATCTTCGGCAAGATCCTCGGCGTCCCCGTGCATGCGGTGAAGGATGCGGGCGATCTCCAGCTCGCGCTGTCCGAGCTGCGCAACAAGCACATCGTGCTGATCGACACGATCGGCATGAGCCAGCGGGACCGCGCGCTGTCCGACCAGATCGCGATGCTGCACGGTGCGAACGCGCCGGTGCAGCGCCTGCTGCTGCTCAACGCGACGAGCCACGGCGACACGCTCAACGAGGTCGTCCAGGCCTACCGCAGCGCGGCCGACCATCCGCACGCGGCACACCCCGATCTCGCCGGCTGCATCCTGACCAAGCTCGACGAGGCGACCCATCTCGGCGGCGTGCTCGACACGGTGATCCGCTACAAGCTGCCGGTCCACTACGTGTCGACCGGCCAGAAGGTGCCGGAGAACCTGTACGTCGCGTCGACCAAATTCCTGCTGAAGAGCGCGTTCTGTGTGCCGCGCGACGGCTCGCCCTTCGTGCCGCAAGACGAAGACATGCCGACGCTGCTGTCCGCACTGACCGCACGTTCCACCGCCGAGCTGCACGAGGTGCGATTTGGATAAACGGATCATCGATCAGGCCGAAGGGCTGCGGCGCCTGCTGGCCGGGCGCGCGTCGCGCATCGTCGCGGTGACGGGCGGGCCGGCGGGCGTCGGCTGCACGTCCACCGTCGTGAACCTCGCGGCGGCGCTGACCGCGCTCGGCAAGGACGTGCTCGTCGTCGACGAGCGCGCCGACGTGCAGTCGGCCACGGCGACGCTCGCGGGCGCGTGGCTGCGCGACGGCGAACGCACGCGCGTCGCCGCCGGCTTCGGCCTGTGCGCGGCCGCGCGGCTCGCACGCGACGGCTACGACGATACGGAACTGAGCGACTTCGTCGACGGCCAGGCCGACATCGTGCTGGTCGACGCGCAGCTCGGCGCCGACGGCGGGTTCTCCGCGCTCGCGCGCGAGGCGCACGACGTGCTGATCGTCACGCGGGTCGCCGCGCAGGCGATCACCGAGGCGTACGCGTGCATGAAGCGGCTGCATTTCGCGCACGCGGTCGCGCAGTTCCGCGTGCTGACCAATCACGTCGGCAGCCACGCCGACGCGAGGACCGCATTCGACAACCTCGCGGGCGTCGCGAGCCGCTACCTGACGGTGTCGATCGCCGACGCCGGCTGCGTGACCGCCGATCCGCTCGTCGAGCATGCGCGCGACCTGATGCATACCGCGGTCGACGCGTTTCCGTCGTCGGCCGCCGCGCGCGATTACCGGCAGATTGCCGCCGACCTGCTGTACTGGCCGATGCGCCCGGGCACGGGCGCGGGGCGCGCCGTGCATGCGGGCGGCAAGCCGTCTTACGAGGCGGGTGCGGCGCACGCCGCGTGAGCGCCACCGCAAGGAGAGAGCCATGATGTACAACGCTCAGGGAAAGATGACCCAGGCCGACGTGCTCGCGCAATACGCGCCGCTCGTGCGGCGCCTGGGGCTGCAGCTCGTCGCGAAGATGCCGGCGAGCGTCGACCTCGACGACCTGATCCAGGCCGGCATGATCGGCCTGATGGACGCGGCCGGCCGCTACAAGGAAGACCAGGGCGCGCAGTTCGAGACCTACGCGACCCAGCGCATCCGCGGCGCGATGCTCGACGAGCTACGCAGCAACGACTGGCTGCCGCGCAGCCTGCGCAAGACGTCGCGCGAGGTCGAGCACGCGGTGCACCAGGTCGAGCAGCAGCTCGGCCGCTCGGCGAGCGAGACCGAGATCGCGCAGCACCTGAAGATGCCGCTCGACGAATACCAGGGGATGCTGCAGGACCTGCACGGCAGCCAGCTCATCTATTACGAGGATTTCGACCGCGCGGCCGACGACGAGCCGTTCCTCGACCGCTATCGCGTCGATCACGCCGATCCGCTGTCGGCGCTGCTCGACGACCACCTGCGCGAGGCACTCGTCGACGCGATCGACCGGCTGCCCGAGCGCGAGAAGCTGCTGATGTCGCTGTACTACGAGCGCGGGCTGAACCTGCGCGAGATCGGCGCGGTGCTCGAAGTCAGCGAGTCGCGCGTGTGCCAGCTGCACAGCCAGGCCGTCGCGCGCCTGCGCGCGCGGTTGCGCGAACAGGCGTGGGTCGGCGCGGAGAACTGACCCTTTCACGGCAGCCCACGCGCGCCGACGCGGCGCGCGGCGCGCATTTCCCGCGCCGATTTGCTACAATCCCTCCCGTTTTCCGAGGAGCGTTGCGACGGACCATCCTGCGTCCGCCAGGCTCGGAAAGCTTCACCAAGCAGCCGTGCGGCGATATTTGCACCGGCCCCGCTTCCTGAACGGCGCTCACGTCACCAATTTCTAGAACTTTTTTAGAAAGGAGGGCGTGATGAACGCCATTATCGATTCCCAGGCTTCCAAGGATTACATCGTCGCCGACATGGCGCTTGCCGGCTGGGGCCGCAAGGAACTGAACATCGCCGAGACCGAAATGCCGGGCCTCGTGCAGATCCGCGACGAATACAAGGCGCAGCAGCCGCTGAAGGGCGCGCGCATCGCCGGTTCGCTGCACATGACGATCCAGACCGGCGTGCTGATCGAGACGCTGAAGGCGCTCGGCGCGGACGTGCGCTGGGCGTCGTGCAACATCTTCTCGACGCAGGACCATGCCGCGGCCGCGATCGTCGAAGCCGGCACGCCGGTGTTCGCGTTCAAGGGCGAGTCGCTCGACGAATACTGGGAGTTCTCGCACCGCATCTTCGAATGGCCGAACGGCGAATTCGCGAACATGATCCTGGACGACGGCGGCGACGCAACGCTGCTGCTGATCCTCGGCTCGAAGGCCGAGAAGGACCGTTCGGTGATCGCGAAGCCGACCAACGAGGAAGAAGTCGCGCTGTACAAGTCGATCGCGAAGCACCTCGACGCGGACCCGACCTGGTACTCGACGCGCCTCGCGCACATCAAGGGCGTGACCGAGGAAACCACGACCGGCGTGCACCGCCTGTACCAGATGGAAAAGGACGGCCGCCTGCCGTTCCCGGCGTTCAACGTGAACGACTCGGTCACGAAGTCGAAGTTCGACAACCTGTACGGCTGCCGCGAATCGCTCGTCGACGGCATCAAGCGCGCGACCGACGTGATGATCGCGGGCAAGGTCGCGGTCGTCGCGGGCTACGGCGACGTGGGCAAGGGCTGCGCGCAATCGCTGCGCGGCCTGGGCGCGACCGTGTGGGTCACCGAAATCGACCCGATCTGCGCGCTGCAGGCGGCGATGGAAGGCTACCGCGTCGTGACGATGGAATACGCGGCCGACAAGGCCGACATCTTCGTGACGGCGACCGGCAACTACCACGTGATCAACCACGATCACATGAAGGCGATGCGCCACAACGCGATCGTCTGCAACATCGGCCACTTCGACTCGGAAATCGACGTCGCGTCGACCCGCCAGTACCAGTGGGAAAACATCAAGCCGCAGGTCGACCACATCATCTTCCCGGACGGCAAGCGCGTGATCCTGCTGGCCGAAGGCCGCCTCGTGAACCTCGGCTGCGCGACCGGCCACCCGTCGTTCGTGATGTCGAACTCGTTCGCGAACCAGACGCTCGCGCAGATCGAGCTGTTCGTGCGCGGCAACGAGTACGAGAACAAGGTGTACGTGCTGCCGAAGCACCTCGATGAAAAGGTCGCGCGCCTGCACCTCGCGCGCATCGGCGCGAACCTGTCCGTGCTGTCGGACGAGCAGGCTGCGTACATCGGCGTGCAGAAGGACGGCCCGTTCAAGCCGAACCACTACCGCTACTGATGCGCCGTCGCCGCCGTGCCGCGGGCGTCCCGCATCGGGCGGGCGCGGTACGGCGGCACGGTGCCGGATCGCCGGCCGTCGCGTCATGTCCGCCGCTGCGCGGGCACGCGTGGCGGCCGGCGGCGGTCACCGAGCATTGACCGACCAGATCGACAACCGAACCGGAGCCCTCCATGAGCGTCATCCTCACCTGGGTCATCAACGCCCTCGCGCTGCTGATCATCACGTACCTCGTGCCGTCGATCCACATCAAGAGCTTCGGCACCGCGCTGATCATCGCGGTCGTGCTGGGCCTGATCAACACGGTGATCCGGCCGGTGTTGATCCTGCTGACGCTGCCCGTCACGATCGTCACGCTCGGGGTGTTCATCCTCGTCGTGAACGCGCTGTGCTTCTGGTTCGCGTCGTCGCTGCTGAAGGGGTTCGAGGTGTCGGGTTTCTGGTCGGCGTTCTTCGGTTCGATCCTGTACAGCATCGTGTCGTGGCTGCTGTCCGCGCTGATCTTCGGGCAGCGCGACATCGGCTGACGGCCGGGCTCACTCTTGCGAATCATGAAACCGATCGAACTCTCGTTTGAATTCTTCCCGCCGAAGACGGCGGAGGGCGTCGAGAAGCTGCGCGCGACGCGTGCGCAGCTGCTGCCGCTGAAGCCGAAATTCGTCTCCGTGACGTTCGGCGCCGGCGGCTCGACGCAGCAGGGCACGCTCGATACCGTGCTCGACATGCAGAAGGACGGCCTCGAGGCCGCGCCGCACCTGTCGTGCATCGGCTCGTCGCGCGACAACCTGCGCGCGATCCTCGACCAGTACCGCTCGCACGGTATCCGGCATATCGTCGCGCTGCGCGGCGACCTGCCGTCGGGGATGGGCGCGGTCGGCGAGCTGCGTTATGCGTCCGAGCTCGTCAGCTTCATCCGCGCCGAGCATGGCGACTGGTTCCACATCGAAGTCGCCGGCTATCCGGAATACCACCCGCAATCGCGCTCGCCGAAGGCCGATCTCGAGAACTTCGCGCGCAAGGTGAAAGCCGGCGCGAATTCCGCGATCACGCAATACTTCTTCAATGCCGACGCGTATTTCCGCTTCGTCGAGGATGCGCGCAAGCTGGGGGTGGACGTGCCGATCGTGCCGGGCATCATGCCGATCACGAACTTCTCGCAGCTGATGCGCTTCTCGGAAATGTGCGGCGCGGAAGTGCCGCGCTGGGTCGCGCGCCGGCTCGAGAGCTTCGGCGACGATCGCGACGCGATCCGTGCGTTCGGCGCGGACGTCGTCACGAGCCTGTGCCAGCGCCTGATCGACGCGGGCGTGCCGGGCCTGCACTTCTATACGCTGAACGCGGCGGCCGCGACGCGGACGATCTGCGAACGGCTCTCCATGTAAGCGTCATCACGCGGTTGCATGCGTCGAAAGCCCCGCCGGCAAAACCGGCTGGGCTTTTTTTTCGCTGCCGGTCGGCCGGTCCGCCCGCCGCGCCAGCGTCAGCGCTGCGCCTGCATCAGCGGCGGGCGCCGGTCGAACCACGGCCGCGCCTGTTCGAGCTGGCGCGCGAGTTTCAGCAGCAACGCATCGTCGGCGTGGCGCGCGACGAACTGCACGCCGATCGGCAGCCCGCGCGCGTTCCACCAGAGCGGCACCGACATCGCCGGCTGGCCCGTCAGGTTGAACAGCTCGGTGCAGCCGGCCCACGCGAACGCCTTCTCCGACGCCTTCGCGAGCATCTCGCGCAGCAGCGGTTTCACCGGCAGCGCGCCGAGCAGCTTCATCTGCGCGGCTTCGAGCGGCGTCGGCTGCAGCTCGCCGATCTTGACCGGCGGCCCCGCGAGCGTCGCGCACAGGATCGCGTCGTAGCGCGACACGAGGCCCGCGACCTGCACGGTGAGCTGGCGCTGCCATTCGAGCACGTCCGGCAGGCGCGCGCGGGCGACGCGCCTGCCGACGACGGCCATCGCCCACGTCGCCGGCTCGAACTCCGCGCGCTTCGGCGTGCGTCCGGTCAGCGCGCGCGCACCCAGCACCAGCTCCTCGGCGATCGTCGCCCATAGCGTGAGAAAGGTTTCGGCCGCGCGCGCGTAGTCGATGTTCAGCGTCGCCGGTTCGACGTGATGGCCGAGCGATTCGACCAGCGCGGCCGCGTCGTCGAGCGCCGCGCGTGTGTCGCCGGCGAGCGCCGGCGCGAGCATCGGGTCGACGACGAGGCCGATCCGAAGCGGGCCGGGCGGCGCGTCGAGCGCGCCCAGAAAGGTGCCGGGCGCGCCGGGCGGCAGCGTCTGGCCGGTCGTCACGTCGAGCAGCAGCGCACTGTCGCGCACGCTGCGCGACACCGCATGCTGGACGACCAGCTCGCCGTTCGAAGGCAGGTCGACCAGCACCGGATTGCGGCTCGGCTTCAGGCCGAACAGCCCGCAGCACGACGCGGGGATCCGGATCGAGCCGCCGCCGTCGGACGCATGCGCGAGCGGCACGATGCCGGCCGCGACGGCCGCGGCCGCGCCGCCGCTCGAGCCGCCGGGCGTGTGATCGATGTCCCACGGATTGCGGCACGCGCCGAACAGCTCGGGTTCGGTGTACGGCATCTGGCCGATTTCCGACGTGTTGGTCTTGCCGAACACATTGAGCCCGGCCGCGCGGCTGCGCGCGATCAGCGGCGAATCGTCGGCGGGGGCGAAGTAGCGGTAGTGCCGGCTGCCCATCGACAGCGGCAGCCCGGCGACCGCCGCGCCCAGATCCTTGACGAGATACGGGACGCCCGCGAACGGCGCGTCGGTGCCGGTGTCGCCGGCCTGCTCGGCCCGCTTGCGCGCGGCGTCGTAGTCCTGCAGCACGATCGCGTTGATCGCGCCGTTCACCGCTTCGGCCTGGCCGATCGCGGCGTCGAGCAGTTCGCGCGGGCTCGCCTTGCGTTCGCGCACGAGCGTGGCGAGGCCGATCGCGTCATGCGCGAGATAGTCCGAGTGCATCGCGGTCACCCCCGTTGTGACTCGTGGCGATGAAAGGAGGATAACGCGGGCCCGGCGCGCCGGACCCGCCGCCGGCGGCCTTTACAGGTGTTCGGCGAGGAACGTCAGCGTGCGGCCGTGCGCGAGCGCCGCGGCGCGCTGGTTGTACGATGCGCGGTCGGTGCAGTTGAAGCCGTGCTCGGCGCCCGGGTACAGGTGGAACGACGCGTTGTGGCGGCCCGCGAACGCGGCCTTCACCTGCTCGACGGCGGCGAGCGGGATCGCGTGGTCGTTCTCCGCGTAGTGGAACAGGATCGGCTGCGTGATCTTGCCGGCGAGGTCGAGCGCATTCTGGATGCCGCCGCCGTAGTAGGCGACCGCCGCATCGACCTTGCCGGCCGCGGCCGCGCGGTACGCGAGCTGGCCGCCGAAGCAGTAGCCGATCGCGGCGACCTTGCCGGCGACTTCGGGGCGCGCGCGCAACGCGTCGGCGGCCGCGCCGATGTCCGCGACCGCGAGGCCCACGTCGGTCTTCTTCATCAGCTCGATACCCTTGTCGCGATCGGCGCCTTCGTAGGTCAGTTCGACGCGCGGCTGCGTGCGCCAGAACACGTCCGGCGCGAGCGCGACGAAGCCGTCGGCCGCGTACTGGTCGGCGACCGCGCGAATGTGCGCGTTCACGCCGAAGATTTCCTGGATGATGATGACGGCGGGGCCCTTGCCGCGCTTGGGCAGCGCGAGATAGCCGCCGAAGCTGTCGTTACCGGTCGGGATGTCGATCCATTGGGCTGTCACGTTTGAACTCCTGGCGAACGGGCGCGCGACATGCGCGCCGCGGATGGAAATGGAGGCGGCCCAGTGTGCCACCAATCCCCGGACGCTGCAGCGCGCGCAAGCGGCGCGCCGGCCGGGTATGCGCGGCTCGAACCCGCGTGCCGAACCCGCTTCTCGCGCAGCGATCGTTTCGATCTCGATTATTCATTTTTCGGCGGCGTGCGGCTTCGATAGAGTCGACGTGTCGGCCTTTACAAAGCGCTTTCGCGCATCGCCCCCGAAGGATTCGCCATGCCAGCCCGTGCATTTTCCACCCCGTTTTCCGAACGCTTCGGCCTGCGCCTGCCGCTCGTGCAGGCGCCGATGGTCGGCGCGACCACGGCCGCGATGGTCGCGGGCGCGTCCAACGCCGGCGCGCTCGGCAGTCTCGGCGCCGGCGCGTTCGAGCCGGACCGTCTCGCGACCGAAGTCGCCGCGATTCGCGCGGCGACTTCGCGTCCGTTCGCCGTGAACCTGTTCGTGTTGCCCGACGCCGCGCCCGACGCCGCGCCCGACGCGGCGACCGTCGCTCGCGCGCTCGCCGCGATCGATCCGTTGAACGCGACGCTCGGGCTGCCGCCGGGCAGCGCGCCCGCGCGTTACGCACCCGACTTCCGCGCGCAGCTCGACGCGCTCGTCGCGCTGCGCGTGCCGGTCGCGAGTTTCACGTTCGGCGTGCTCGACGCGGCCGACGTCGCGCGCCTGAAGGCCGCCGGCACTTACGTGATCGGCACCGCGACGCACGTCGCCGAAGGGCTCGCGTGGCGGGCGGCTGGCGCCGACGCGCTGTCCGCGCAGGGCGCCGAAGCCGGCGGCCATCGCGGTACCTTCATCGGCCCGGCCGACGATGCGCTGATCGGCACGCTCGCGCTGGTGCCGCAGCTCGTCGATGCGACCGGGCTGCCCGTGCTCGCCGCGGGCGGCATCATGGACGGCCGCGGGATCGCCGCCGCGCTCGCGCTCGGCGCGCAGGGCGCGCAGCTCGGCACCGCGTTCCTGACGTGTGCGGAAAGCGCGATCGCGGCGGACTGGAAGGCGCGGCTGCTCGCGAGCGCCGATACGTCGACGCAGGTCACGCGCGCGATCACCGGCCGCCATGCGCGTGGCTTGCGCAATGCGCTGATGATGCGGCTCGGCGAACGCGTGGCCGATGCCGCGCCGTATCCGGTGCAGAACGCGCTGACCCAGCCGCTGCGCCAGGCCGCCGCGCGCGCGAATGACGGCGACTACCTGTCGCTGTGGGCCGGGCAGGGCGCGCCGCTCGCCAGGCGGCGCGACGCCGCGCTGACGACGTCGCAGCTCGTCGACGCGCTCGACGCCGAATGGCGCGCGGTGCCTGCGTAAACGATTCGACGGCCGCCGGAGCGGCTCGCGTCGGCACACGAAACGCGCGCGTCGTCACGCGCGTTTCATTCAATGATCCCGCGCACAAAATACCGAATCGAAATGACACGGGAATGCTTTAAATCAACCTTTCGCCAGGCCGCGTGGAACTAGCGGAAACCCTTATCCGGCGGGGCTTGCGGCGACATTCGAGCAGTCATTCCAAAGCGCCCGTATCGGTAGTGTTACCACTACCCCAAAAAAGTCCCACAAATTAATTTGATCACCTACACTTGCGCGCAAGTACGGGCGGGCGGCTGCTAAAAGCGGTTGCTTCCCACGTGCTTGAGGCCAAGTGCATGAACGATGCAACCGGCGAATCGTCCAGTGAATGCAAACACAGGGATGGCAGCGGGGCACCGGGCGATGGCGTTTATTGGGACCGAAACTGGAGACTTACATGAATATCAAGATGCAAAAGCTGTTGCCTATCACCGCAGCGGCGATGCTGTGCGTTGCAGCGGCAAGCAACGCGGCCGCCGATCAAGTCGTCAAGATCGGCCACGTCGCGCCCTTGACGGGCGGTATTGCACACCTGGGCAAGGACAACGAAAACGGTGCACGTCTCGCAGTCGAGGAGATCAACGCCAAGGGTCTCACGATCGGCGGCCAGAAAATCACGCTGCAACTCGACGCGCAGGATGACGCGGCCGACCCGCGCCAGGCCACGCAGGTTGCGCAGAAGCTCGTCGACGACAAGGTCGTCGCGGTGGTCGGCCACCTGAACTCGGGCACGTCGATCCCGGCCTCGAAGATCTACAGCGATTCGGGCATCGTGCAGATCTCGCCGTCGGCGACCAACCCGGCGTACACGCAGCAAGGCTTCAAGACCACGTATCGCGTGGTGGCGACCGATGCGCAGCAAGGCCCGGCACTCGCGAACTACGCGCACTCGAAGGGCATCAAGAGCGTCGCGGTGGTCGACGATTCGACCGCCTACGGCCAGGGTCTCGCGAACGAGTTCGAGAAGAAGGCGAAGGCGCTCGGCCTGAAGGTGATGTCGCACGATGCGACCAACGACAAGGCGGTCGACTTCCGCGCGATTCTGACCAAGATCAAGGGCGAGAACCCGGACGCGATCATGTACGGCGGCATGGACGCCACCGGCGGCCCGTTCGCGAAACAGGCGAAGCAGCTCGGCCTGCGCGCGAAGATCCTCGCGGGCGACGGCGTGTGCACGGAGAAGCTGGCCGACCTGGCCGGCGACGCGACCGACAACGTCGTGTGCTCGGAAGCCGGTGCTTCGCTCGAGAAGATGGCGGGCGGCGCGGCGTTCAAGGCGAAGTACGAGAAGCGCTTCGGCCAGCCGATCCAGATCTACGCACCGTTCACGTACGACGCCGTGTACATCATCGTCGATGCGATGAAGCGCTCGAACTCGACGGATCCGGCGAAGATTCTCGCTGCGATGCCGGCGACGAACTACTCGGGCGTGATCGGCACGACGACCTTCGACTCGAAGGGCGACCTGCAGCACGGCGTGATCTCGCTGTACAACTACAAGAGCGGCAAGAAGACGCTGCTCGACGAAGTGAAGATGTAAGCTGAACAGCGGTCGACAGAAGGGGTGAAAGCGCGCCTGCGGCAACGCAGGCGCGCTTTCTTTTTGGCGCGCCCGCCGCGCGGTCAGATCTTCAGGTGTGCGAGGACCTTCGGCGCGACCGCGGCGACGAGCGCCGCGCACAGCGCGACGACCGCCAGCCCGATGGTCAGGTTCGCCGTCTGCGCGACCGCGCCGATCACGACCGGACCGAACAGCAGTCCGAAATACGCGAGCCCGGCCACGTGCGCGAGGCCTTCGGCCGCGTGGATGCCTTTCACGCGCGCGGCGGCGGCGAACAGCACGGGCATCATGTTCGCGAGGCCGAGGCCCATCAGCGTGAAGCCCGTCAGCACGGCGATCGGGTTCGGCAGCAGCAGTGCGCCGATCATCCCGGCGCACGCGAGCGACGCGCTCGCGAACACCAGCTGCGGCGCGCCGAAGCGCGCGCGCACCGCGTCGCCGGCGAAACGCGCGACCGCCATCCCGCCGGAGAACGCCGCATACGCGGCGCTCGCGAGCGCGGGACTCGCCGCGACGACGTCGCGCATGTAGACGGTCGCCCAGTCGTACATCGCGCCTTCGGCGATCAGTGCGATCAGCGCGATGCCGCCGAGCATCCACAGCGCGGGCGAGCGCCAGCGATTGCCGCCGCCGTGCGCGTGTTCGTGATGCGGCACGTGCGGCAGCACGGCCGGGCTCGCGGCGAGCAGCACCGCGGCGCTGACGGCCGCCGCGAGCGCGAGATGCACGGCCGGCGCCATGCCGGCCGACAACAGCGCGCCGCCGGCCGCCGCCCCCGACATCCCGCCGATGCTGAACATCCCGTGCAGCGACGACATGATCGGCTTGCCGAGCGCGATCTCGACCGCGCTTGCCTCGGCATTCATCGCGACGTCGAGCGTCGCCATCGAGAAGCCGAACAGCGCGAGCACGACGAGCAGCATCCAGTAATCGGGGACCACGAGGATCAGCGCCGCGCAGGCGGACATCACGAGCCCGCCCGCGAGGCACGCGGTGCGCGAGCCGACGCGCGCGATCCAGCGCGCGATCGTCAGCATCGCGGCGATCGAGCCGCCCGCGACCGCGAACAGCGCGATCGACAGCAGCCCGGCGCTCAACGCGAACTTGTCGCGCACGGTCGGCACGTGCACGCCCCACGACGCGTACATCATGCCGGCGACGAAGAACAGCGCCATCGTGGCCGTGCGTGCGCGCTGGCGGACCGGCAACGCCAGCACGCGATGCGCGTCGGGCGGCGCGGAAAAGTCGGACGAGGATCGGGAGGAGGATTCGGACACGGAACGCTCTTGAATGGACGATGCGCGGGCGCGTCGCGCCCGTCGGATTCGTCCGATTCTATCGAACCGTTTACGGTCTTGCCGGCGCGCTGGCCGTGCCGCCGGTCGTGATCGGCGCGCACTTTGCCTTCACGCGGCGCGTCGGCCATTCGGCCGATGCCCGGCAAGCCGCCGCCGCGGGTAACATCGATGCGCAGGCGGCGTGCCCGACGCGTTCCGGCGCGGCCCGCCTTCGCCACCCTTGCCACCAGGCCTTCCGATCGCAGGAGTCACCGTGAACATCGATCCCGTCCTTGCCCTGCACCTGCTGCATCGCTGCGCGCTCGGCACGCTCGCGACCCACGCGCGCGACCCGCAAGGCTTTCCCTATCCGACGGTCGTGCCGTTCGCACCCGATGCGGATCATCGGCCCGTGATTCTCGTGAGCGGCCTCGCCGAGCACACACGCAACCTCGCCGCCGATCCGCGCGCGGGCTTCCTGGTCGTCGACGCGCCGGACGGCGACGTGCTGAACGCCGAGCGCGCGACGCTGCTCGGCCGCTTCGTGCCGCTCGGCGACGCGCCGCATGTCGCCGCACGCTACCTGCGCTACGAACCCGACGCCGCGCGCTATCTCGCGCTCGGCGATTTCACGTTCTGGGCGCTCGAGATCGAGCGGCTGCGCTATATCGGCGGATTCGGCCGGATGGGCTGGGTGGACGGCACCGGCCTCGATGCGCTGCCGCCGCTCGGGTTCGACGACGAACGGGCGCTGTGGGACGCATACGACTCGAGCGCTGCGCGCCGCGCCGGGCTCGACCTGCTCGGCGTCGACCGTCACGGCGCCGACTGGCGCTGCGACGGCCGCCGTGTGCGCACGCCGTTCGACCCGGTGCCCGGCGATGCCGGCGCACTGCGCGAGCGGTTGATGGCCAGCGCGCGGGATGTGACGTGAGGCCGCGGATTCAGCTTTGTCTGTTTAGCGTCACGCGCCGTACGATTTTCGCAAACATGTCGCCGGATGAAAGCTTTGATTTTTCCGAATGCGGGTAATTGCGTATGTTGATAGACCTATTTCCGGATCGGGTAATGTCCTAATCTCTATGCAAGCGCGTAAAAATTTGAGAAAAGGCCGTGGCCGGTCAAAATGACATGCGTGAATTACAATTGGTCTCGGGATTTTCGTGAATCCTGCTTCTATCAAATCTTTTTTGTGCTAATCTCTGCCTTCAAAATCCGAGGCACAAATATTTCATGAATGGTGAGCCGGCAGCAGATCGGCGCCATTGGTCATATCGAAAGGGAAACTATGTCTTCTTACAAGGACCTGCTGGCCCAGCGGGAGAAGCTGGAGAAGCAAATCGAAGAAGCGAAGTCGCGCGAATACGCCGAAGTGCTGAATGACGTGAAGCAGAAAATTGCCGACTACGGCTTTTCGCTCGCCGAACTCGGCCTCAGCCGCGCGAAGGCAGGCAAGGTCGGTCGTCCGCGCGCAGGCGTGGCAGCGAAGTACCGCGATCCGGAAACGGGCGCGACGTGGTCGGGCCGTGGCAAGCCGCCGCGCTGGATCGCCGGCAAGGACCGCGAACAGTTCTCGATTTAAACGACTGTTTAAATCATTGCCTCGAAAAGAGCCGCGTATCCGTGCAGGAGCGCGGCTTTTTTGTATCGTGGGATCGGAATGTATGCGTTCTGTCATGAAAATGTCAGAAACGGCGCGTGAATGAAAATGCGACCCGTTCGCATAAGCGGTTGATTTAAATGGAAAATTTGGGGTTATCGGAATGCCCCGCGAGGGTCGTTTGGTAGAATTACGTGTCCCAACCGATATCTCGTATTTCATGTCCACGTTTTCCGACGACGCACAAAGCGCAGATAAGCACGCGGTCGCGCGCAAGAGCACCCTCGTCAGTATCGTGCTGAATGTGGTGCTTGCGACGTTTCAGATCGTCGTCGGCGTGGTTGCGCATTCGCAGGCATTGATTGCCGATGGTATCCATTCGATTTCCGATTTGATCTCGGATTTTGTCGTACTGGTTGCGAATCGCCATAGCGGCGCATCGCCGGATGCCGATCACAATTACGGACACAGCCGCTACGAGACCGTCGCGTCGCTGTTTCTCGGCGCGATCCTGATCGCGGTCGGCATCGGCATGCTCTGGCGCGCCGGCAACCGTCTCGTGAATCTCGAAAACATTCCGGCCGTCCATTTTTCCGCGCTGATCGTCGCGCTCACGGTGCTCGTGTCGAAAGAGGCGCTGTTCCGCTACATGCTGCGCGAGGCGCGGCGCGTGCGTTCGGCGATGCTCGTCGCGAACGCATGGCATGCGCGCTCGGACGCCGCATCGTCGCTCGTCGTCGCGATCGGCATCGTCGGCAGTCTCGCCGGCGTGCGGCTGCTCGACCCGATCGCCGCCGCGATCGTCGGCTTCATGGTCGCGCGCATGGGCTGGACGTTCGGCTATGACGCGCTGCAGGACCTGTCGGATCGCGCACTCGACACTACCGACACGGCCGAGATCCGCGCGCTGCTCGCCGCGACGCCGGGCGTGCGCGACGTGCACGACCTGCGCACGCGCAAGATGGGCGATGCGGCGCTCGTCGACGCGCACATCCTCGTCGATCCGATGATCTCCGTCTCCGAAGGGCATTACATCGCGGAAACCGCACGAGCGCGCGTGCTGCGCGACCCGCGCGTGCTCGACGCGCTGATCCACGTCGACCCCGAGAACGATGTGGCGCGCCGTCCGGCGCTCGCGCTGCCGCCGCGCGCCGAGATTGCGGCGCGGCTCGAGGCCGCGCTCGCGCAGCGCGGGCTGCATCCGGCCGCGATCAACCTGCACTACCTGAGTACGGGGCTCGAGATCGACGTGACGCTCGACGCAGGCGCGGGCGATACCGACGCGGCGCTGGCCGGCCGGCTCGATGTCGACGCGCTGAAGCGCCAGTTCGGCGCGCGCCGGATCGGCTTCACGCGCGGGCTGCCGGCGCAGGCGTGAGCGGCGCCCGCGACCGCGAGCCGCGCGTTACAGCGGCAGTTGCGTGTCGAACTTGATTTCGCGCAGCACGACGCTCGTGCGCACCTGCGACACGGCCGGGATCTTGAAGATCCTTTCGTGCAGGAAGACGTCGTAGGCCTTGATGTCGGGGGCGACGATCTTGAGGATGTAATCGGCTTCGCCCGTCGTGCTGTAGCACTCGGTGACTTCCGGGCAGGTCGCGATCTCGCGCTCGAACTGTTCGACGCCGCCTTCGTTGTGGCGGGTCAGGTGCACGTGCGCGAGCGCACAGACGTGCAGGCCGAGCTTCTCGCGATCGAGCAGCGCGGTGTAGCGCTGGATCACGCCGGACTGTTCCATGTCCTTGATGCGGCGCCAGCACGGCGTACTCGACAGGCCGACCTGGTCGGAGATTTCCTGCACGGAACGGCGCGCGTCGAGCTGCAACAGGCGAAGGATTTTTTGCGAAAAGGAATCGAGCGTCACCTGCGCCTCCATGCGGCAGCTACAACACGCTGAATGTTAGAGGCCCGGGAAAGGAAAGGCAATCTGGCGGCGCGCCGTTGAGCGAGATTCGCTAATTTGCCCGCGGATCCGTTGGGTTTTGTCCCGCTCCCGCCTGTTCCGACCGGTCGGTGTCGGCCACCGCGAGGCCCGCGAGCGCGGCTTGCTGGCGGCGCAGGTCGGCGAGCATGTTGCAGAACAGCGCGCCTTGCTCGATCGCGTCGTCGAGCGCGACGTGCGTGTGCGGATGATCGTCGAACCAGTGCTTCGGAAAGCGCGGCTTGATCGCCTTGCGGTACGGCAGGCCCGTCATCGCGAACGCGAGCGTCTTGATGTCGAGCGCCGACCACGAGAACGGGCAGCGTCCGGCGAAGTGCATCATGTACCAGAACATGAACGTGAAATCGAAGCCGGCCGGCATCGCGACGAACACCGGCTTGCCGGGCAGCGCCTCGACCCATTCGACGTACGCGACGAGCGCGGCCGCCGGCGCCTGCAGGTCGCGCCGACACGCGGCCCACGCTTGCGGCTCCGTCTTCCACCACGCTTCCTGCACCGGATGGGCCTGCGCGCCGGGCAGCGTCTCGAGGTTCGCGGAGAACGTCGCGATCAGCTGCTTGTCCTCCGTATAGGCGGCCGACGCGAAGCTCAGCATCGAGTGCGGGCCGGGAATCGGCCCGTCGGCCTCGACGT
The DNA here is from genome assembly GCF_003853805.1 of Burkholderia sp. Bp8994. Classification (NCBI taxonomy): domain Bacteria; kingdom Pseudomonadati; phylum Pseudomonadota; class Betaproteobacteria; order Burkholderiales; family Burkholderiaceae; genus Burkholderia; species Burkholderia sp. Bp8994. The sequence goes on along the minus strand of NZ_QTQH01000010.1, from coordinate 47,174 downwards.
CGGTGCTGACGTAGATTTCGGGGATGGCGGTCTGGTTCATCCGAACACCTTGTCGGACACGAACGGATTCGTGCGGCGCTCGTCGCCGAAGGTCGACACCGGGCCGTGGCCCGGCACGAACGTGACGTCGTCGCCCAGCGGCCACAGCTTCTCCTTGATCGAGCGCACGAGGTCCGCGTGGTTGCCGCGCGGGAAATCGGTGCGGCCGATCGAGCCGGCGAACAGCACGTCGCCGACGATCGCGACGCGATGCGCGCGGCTGAAGAACACGACGTGGCCGGGCGTGTGGCCGGGGCAGTGATAGACCTCGAGCGTCTCGTCGCCGAACTGCACGGTGTCGCCGTCGTTCAGCCAGTGGTCCGGCTCGAACGTTTCGGCGGCCGGGAAGCCGAAGCGCTGGCTCTGCATCGGCAGTTGCTCGATCCAGAAGCGCTCGTCTTCCTGCGGTCCCACGATCGGCACGCCGTAGTGCGTCGCGAGTGCCTTCGCGCCCGCGCAGTGATCGACGTGGCCGTGCGTGAGCAGCACCTTCTCGACCTGCACGTTCTGCCGCGCGATCTCCTGTTCGATCCGTTCGAGATCGCCGCCCGGATCGACGACGGCGGCGCGGCCGGTCTTTTCGCAGACGAGCAGCGAGCAGTTCTGCTGGAACGGCGTGACCGGAATGAGCGTGACTTTCATGGAGGCACCGCGGCGGCTAAAAGGAGCGATTGTACCGGTCGCGCGCGCGGCATGCCGGCCCTGCGGTGCGGTGTCGGACGCCGCTCGTGCGGGCAATCCCGGAGCATCCCGATTGTTACAGCCATAGCGAGAATCAATGGTCCGGACGGGGGCCTTTTCGAGACAGGCTTTTGGTTTATGTATAATGCGCCCCATTGCGCGTGAATTTCACGCAATTCGCTGGTGTTTCGACCCCGTTAAACGGGGTGTCGGATTCACCGTCAAGCATCGACCGCCGGGGAGTCCGGCGGTGTATCCAGCACCGAGCATTCGGTGCTCACGTCTTGTCCGGCCGGGTGCTGCGCGCCCGTCTGCGGCCCTGCTGCCGCGCCGCCGGATGAGGCCTGTGCCGCCGTTCCTGTGCGTTGGCTGTACGCGACGCGCGCGAACCTGAAAGCCATGTTCGATGGCGGCATGTGGGGTCTGGTCAGGCTGCCGGGGACAGGTTGCGCCAGACGTGAAAACTAATCAGGACGGTTGCGGCATAGACGAAAGCCGCGCCCATGCTAGCCGCCTGCTCGCGTAGCCGAGCGGGGCGTGCACGCATTTGCCGTCCGGGCCGCATATCTGCGTTGTTCAGCAGCGTTGTACTGGTGCGGCCCGAACCAGAAGGCGACACGTCGATGAATTTTCGATTTCCGACTCGATTCGGGACCATTGCTTTATTTTTTGCGCTGACGGGCTGTGCGGTGCCATCCAGCCAGACCACCGGCAGCGCCAACCAGAAGAACGCGGTCAACAAGACGGCCGCGGCCGCGAAAGCGGATGACGACAAGCAGCAACTGAATTTCGATTCCGCGCTGGCATCGATGCCGGCTGCCGACAGCAAGGACGCGAAGAGGTCGTCGCTGGCGGATGCCGAGCCGATCGACGGCAAGGATGTGTCCGAGTTCCGCCAGACGGGCCGGGCATCGTGGTATGGCCGGGATTTCCACGGCCGCCGCACCGCGAACGGCGAGCGCTTCAACATGAACGCGCTGACCGCCGCGCATCGTACGCTGCCGCTGTCGTCGTACATCAGGGTGACGAACGCGTCGACCGGCAAGTGGGTCGTCGTGAAGGTCAACGATCGCGGGCCGTACAAGCGCGGCCGCGTGCTCGACCTGTCGTATGCCGCTGCCCGGATGATCGGCCTCGTGCACGCCGGCACGGGCCGCGTGAAGATCGAAGGGCTGTCGCCGCAGGAAGCGCGCGAGGCACGCGACGAAATGTTGGCGTCGGTCTCGGCGAGGTAACGCGGCGGTTCGTCCGCCTACGCAAAAGGGCTGCCTTCGGGCAGCCCTTTTGCATTTCCGCGTGCCGGGCGGCGGAGGCCGTCCGTGCTCGCGCGTCAGCCTTCCTTCAGCACCAGCGCGCGCGCATACAGCGCGTTGCGCGACGCGCCCGTCAACGCGGCCGCGAGCTTCGCCGCGCTCTTCACCGGCACTTCTTCCAGCAGCAGCTTGAGCAGCGCGTCGTGCGCGGTGTCGTCGGCTTCGCCGCCGTCGGCCGGCGCGCCTTCCACGACCAGCACGAACTCGCCGCGCTGCCGGTTCGCATCGCCGTCGAGCCAGCTCTGTCCTTCGGCCAGGGTGCCCTGGAACAGCTGCTCGTGTAGCTTGGTGAGCTCGCGCGCAATCAGCAGCCGGCGCGCGGGGCCGAACACGTCGGCGAGGGCGGCGACGGTGTCCGCGATCCGGTGCGGCGCTTCGTAGAAGACCAGCGCGTACGGGTGCCGCACGAGCGCCTGCAGCGCGCTCGCACGCTGCTTCGCCTTCGGCGGCAGGAAGCCCGCGAACGTGAACGTGCCGGCCCAGTCGCCCGCCACGCTCAGCGCGGTCACGGCCGCGCTCGCGCCCGGCAGCGGAATCACCGCGAAGCCGGCCGCGCGCACGGCGTCGACGAGCCGCGCGCCCGGGTCCGAAATGCCGGGCGTGCCGGCGTCCGACACGTACGCGACGCGTTCGCCGGCGCGCAGCAGCTCGATCACGCGCAGCGCGGCTTCGCGTTCGTTGTGCTCGTGCACGGCGACGAGTGGTTTCGAGATCCCGTAGCGGGCCAGCAGCTGGCCCGTGTTGCGGGTGTCTTCGGCCGCGATGCGGTCGGCGAGGCCGAGCACGTGCAGCGCGCGCAGCGTGATGTCGGCGGTGTTGCCGATCGGCGTCGCGACCACGTAGAGCGCGGCGTCCGGGTAGTGCTGTGTTTGCGCGAGTTCGAGGAGGGCAGTCATGGCAGGCAATGCGCGCAATCGCGGCGCAAGCGGAACAAGGACGGCATTGTGCCACGCGGCGCCTGCCGCGCCGGGCGGCGAGCGCGGTTTGCCGCGCGGCGGCGGCAATTTTTCCGGCACGACACGATCCAGGTCGGTTGGCGCGACGTTCGAGCAGCGCGCGCGGCAGTTCCTGGAGCGCCGCGGTCTCGCGTTCGTCGCGGCGAACGTGACGATGCGCGGCGGCGAACTCGACCTCGTGATGCGCACGCCCGACGGCACGCTCGTGTTCGTCGAGGTGCGCGCGCGGCGCAGCACGCGGCACGGCGGCGCGGCCGCGAGCATCGGCTGGCGCAAGCGGCGGCGTCTGGTCGCGGCCGCGCTTCATTTCTGGGTGCGGCATGGCGCGGGTGCCGCGTGCCGTTTCGACGTCGTCGCGTTCGAGGCCGGCCGGCTCGAGTGGCTGCGCGATGCATTTCGTGCCGACGATGCGTAGCCGCGAGCTGTGACGAGATGTAAAGAGTTCTCGTCATACCCCCGGAGAGGGTGCCGGAGTGCGGTAAACTCGCCGCACCCATGACGTTGCGCGCGGTGTGCCCACGCGCCCAGTTCACCAGGAATCGATGTCAGTCGAACGTATTCAGCAACATTTCCGTGACAGCGCCGCGCTACACGCCGAAGCGGCCGACGCGCTGTCGCTGCCGATCGCAGCCGCGGTCGATGCGATGTTCGCCGCGCTGGCGAACGGCAACAAGATCGTCGCGTGCGGCGACGGCCCGTCGGCTGCCGCCGCGCACTACCTCGCCGTGTCGCTCGTCGGCGGCTTCGAGCGCGAGCGTCCGGGCCTGCCCGCGATCGCGCTGGCCACCGATGCGTCGCAGGGCGGCCTCATGGGGGCATCCGCCGTCGACCAGCTGTTCGCGCAGCAGGTGCGCGTGCTCGGGCAGACCGGCGACATCCTGCTGGTGCTCGACGCGAGCGGTGCGTCGCCGCGCGTGCTGGCCGCGATCGACGAGGCGCACGAGCGCGAGATGACCGTCGTCGCGCTGACGGGTGGCGACGGCCAAGCCGTCGCGGCCGCGCTGTCCGATACCGATATTCCGATCAGCGTGCCCGCCTCGCGCGCGGCGCGCGTCCATGAAGTCCATCTGCTGACCATCCACTGCCTGTGCGACGGCATCGACGCGATGCTGCTGGGTGAGGATTGAACGAAGGAGAGCCGTCGATGAACCAAAGCCGCGTCAAACAGACGCTCGTCAGAACCACGTTGCTCGCCGCGCTGACGGCGGGCCTCGCGATGTCGCTGCAGGGTTGCGTGCTCGGCGTGCTGGGTGCGGCGGCCGGCGGCGGCGCGCTGATCGCGACCGATCGCCGCACGCTCGGCGCGCAGACCGAGGATCGCGAGATCCAGGTCAAGTCGCTCACGCAGATCAACAACGGGCTGCCGGACCAGTCGCACGTGAACGTGACGGTGTTCAACCGCCGCGTGCTGCTGACGGGCGAAGTGCCGAACGACGCATCGAAGCAGCGCGCCGAGGAAATCGTGCGCGGCATCAACAACGTGAACGGCATCGTCAACGAGCTGTCGGTCGAGCCGGCATCGTCGCTGTCGTCGCGCGCGAACGACTCGTATCTCGAAGGACGCGTGAAGTCCGAGTTCATCGCGACGAAGGGGCTGTCGGCGAACTACTACAAGGTCGTCAGCGAGCGCGGCAACATCTATCTGATGGGCCTCGTGACGGTCGACGAAGGCAATCGCGGCGCTGATGCGGCGAGCCAGGTGCCGGGCGTCGAGAAGGTCGTGAAGGTGTTCCAGTACATCCAGCCGCAGGACGCGCAGGCATTGCAGGCCGCGTCGCCGAGCGGGGCATCCGGCGCGCAGCCCGCCGCCGCGCCCGCGGATGCCGCGACGGTCGGTGCCGTGCCCGATGCGTCGGTCCAGTCCACGCCGCTGCAACCGCCGGCGCCGATCTCGAATTCGTCGAGCGTGCATCCGGGTAACCCGAAGGCCACGCCGCAATGAAGTCGACGCAGATGAAGTTGAAGCAATGGATGGTGCAGGGCGCCGCGGCGGCCGCGCTCGCGGCCGGCGCGCTCGGCACGGCGCATGCGGACGTCGGCGACGGCCTGAAGGTCGCGCGCGGCAATGCTTGCATGGGCTGCCACGCAGTGGACCGCAAGCTCGTCGGTCCGTCGTTCAAGGACATCGCCGCGCGCTACAAGTCCGATCCGCAGGCCGTCGCGAAGCTGTCGAAGAAGGTGAAGGACGGCGGCTCCGGCGTGTGGGGCGCGATTCCGATGCCGGCACACCCGCGCATGAGCGACGCGGATCTGCGCTCCGTGGTCGAATGGGTGCTGGCCGGCGCGCCGTCGAAGTGACGCGCCGGGGTGACGGAACCCCTATTGCCAAGCGCGGAAATGCATGTGTATGATGGTCGTCTGTTGGGGCGGTAGCTCAGCTGGGAGAGCGTCGCGTTCGCAATGCGAAGGTCGGGAGTTCGATCCTCCTCCGCTCCACCAACGGATTCCGAAGGGCCCGGTCGCAAGACCGGGCCCTTTTGTTTTTCCGCGTGTCCCGCTCCGCCGCCGTCACCCCCGCCCGAAACTCGGCCGCTTCGGATCGTACGTCCAGCCCGGCACCAGATACCGCATCGCCATCGCATCGTCGCGCGCCGTGCCGCCGACCTCGCGATACAGCGCATGCGCGGCCTCGACCTGCGCCATGTCGAGCTCGATCCCGAGCCCCGGCCGCTCCGGCACGGCCACCTGGCCGCCGACGATCTCGAGCGGCTCGCGCGTGAGCCGCGCGTCGCCTTCCTGCCAGATCCAGTGCGTGTCGATCGCGGTGATCGTGCCGGGCGCCGCCGCGGCCGCGTGCGTGAACATCGCCAGCGACACGTCGAAGTGGTTGTTCGAGTGCGAACCCCACGTGAGCCCCCAGTCGCGGCACAGCTGCGCGAGCCGCACCGAGCCCTGCATCGTCCAGAAGTGCGGATCGGCGAGCGGGATGTCGACCGCCTGCAGCCGCACCGCATGATCCATCTGCCGCCAGTCGGTCGCGATCATGTTGGTCGCGGTCGGAATGCCGGTCGCGCGCCGGAACTCGGCCATCACCTCGCGGCCCGAATAACCGGCTTCCGGCCCGCACGGGTCCTCCGCGTACGCGAGCAGATGACCTTGCCCGCGACACAGCGCGACCGCTTCGTCGAGCGACCACGCGCCGTTCGGGTCGAGCGTCGCGCGCGCGTCGGGAAAGCGCGCCTTGATCGCCGCGATCGCTTCCATTTCGTCCGCGCCGGCCATCACGCCGCCCTTCAGCTTGAAATCGGCGAAGCCGTAGCGCTCGACCGCGGCCTCGGCCTGCCGCGCGATCGCGGCCGGCGTGAGCGCGGCTTCGTTGCGCAACCGGAACCACGGATCGGCGGCGTGCGTCTCGTCGCGATACGGCAGGTCGGTGCGGCGCCGCTCGCCGATGTAGAACAGGTACGCGAGCATCGGCACCGCGTCGCGCTGCTGGCCTTCGCCGAGCAGCGCCGCGACCGGCACGTCGAGATGCTGGCCGAGCAGGTCCAGCAGCGCGGCCTCGATCGCGGTGATCACGTTGTCGAGTCGCAGGTTGATCTCGTGCGGCTGGCGCAGCACGGCCGCCTCGCCGGCCGACGTCACCTCGTGCCGGATCGTCCGGCCGGCCGTCGCACCGGCGCCGGACAACGCCGCGCGCACCGCGTTGAGCGTCGCCTGGTAACGCCCGATCGACTGGCCGACCACGAGGCCGGTCATCCGCTCGAGCGCCTGGCGGATGCCTTCGCCGCCGGGCACTTCGCCGACGCCCGTGTGGCCGCTGCTGTCGTCGAGGATCACGAGGTTGCGCGTGAAATACGGCGCGTGCGCGCCGCACAGGTTCAGCAGCATGCTGTCGCGGCCGGCGACGGGGATCACCTGCATGCGCGTGACGCGCGGCGTGCCGGCACGGCGGGATTCGGACATCGGTTCGCTCCTGGTTCCGGTGATGCACGGGCCGCCGGACCCGCCGGCGCGGCCCGCGCCGTTCAGTTCAGCTCGACGCGGCGGATCTCGCCGACGACGAACAGGTAGCAGATCACGGCGACCAGCGCGTGCGCGACGACGTACACCAGCGCGCCGTTGAACGAGCCGCTGCGGTCGACGATATAGCCGATCGCGATCGGCGTGGTGATGCTGGAAAGATTGCCGCACGTGTTGAGCAGCGCGCCGCTCAGGCCGGCGATCTGGCGCGGCGCGGTGTCGGCGTTGACGGCCCAGCCGAGCGCGCCGAGCCCCTTGCCGAAGAACGACAGCGCCATGAACAGCACGACCAGCACGTGCGAGTCGGTGTAGTTGCAGACGATCATCGACATCGACAGCAGCATGCCGGTCACGATCGGCACCTTGCGCGCGACCGACAGCGACTGGCCCTGTTTGAGCAGCGCGTCGGACACGATGCCGCCGAGAATCCCGCCGAGGAAGCCGCACACGGCCGGGATCGACGCGACGAGCCCCGCGTTGAGGATCGACATCCCGCGCGCCTGCACGAGATAGACGGGGAACCACGTGATGAAGAAGTAGGTGAGCGCGTTGATGCAGTACTGCGCGACGTACACGCCGACGAGCATCCGGTTCCTCAGCAGCGCCTTCACGTGACGCATCGACGGCCCGCCGTCGCGCGCGCCGGTCGCCTGGTCGATGTTGACGAGCGCGCCGCCTTCGGCGAGGTAGTCGAGCTCCGCATCGTTGATACGCGGGTGCGCCTTCGGGTCGTACATCGTGCGGTTCCACACCAGCACGAACGCGAAGCCGAGCACGCCCATCACCGCGAACACCGACTGCCAGCCGTACGCGTGCACGAGCCAGCCCATCAGCGGCGCGAACACGACGGTCGCCGCGTATTGCGCGGCATTGAAGATCGCCGACGCGGTGCCGCGCTCCGCGGCCGGGAACCAGGTGGACACGATCCGGCTGTTGGCCGGGAACGACGGCGCCTCGGCCGCGCCGACCAGGAAGCGCAATCCGAACAGCAGCGCGAACGCGGCTGCGCCGCCGAAGAAGCCGATGCCGCCCTGCAGCAGCGTGAACAGCGACCAGAAGAAGATGCTGAACGCATAGACGATGCGCGACCCGAAGCGGTCGAGCAGCCAGCCGCCCGGCAGTTGCGCGATCACGTACGACCAGCCGAACGCCGAGAAGATGAAGCCCATCTGCACGTGGCTCAGGTGCAGCGCGCGGGCCAGCGCCGGGCCCGCGATCGCGATCGCCGCGCGATCCGCGTAGTTGATCGTCGTGACCGCGAACAGCACGGTCAGCACGAGCCAGCGCACGCGGGTGCGCCGGGCCGTTGCCGACGCGGACGCCGGCAATGCGTGAAGCGGATTCATCAGTGTCTCCTCCGAAGGGCGGAAGGTGCCGTCGTGCGGCTGCGCGTCGGGTGCGCGCGTTTTTTCGTGGTGGTGTTGCCGGCCGGAGGCCGGACGCCGGACGCCGATGCCCGGGGGCACGGCGTCCGGATCATTCTGTCACGGCGAAATATGTGCTTTCATGCCAATTACTGACTTGATCGATTCAGGAATTGAATCGATTGGAGGCGGGCGCGAATTGTGGGCGCGATTCGGCGGAAGGCCCGTTCACGCGTGCGCGTCGTCCGGGCCGGCGCCGTGGTGGGCCGCGACGTGTTCCGCGAGAAACTCGACCGCGGCGCGCACGCCAGGCAACTGGCCGCGCCGGTGCGGCATCAGCAGTGTGGTCGTGACGGTGCCGGCCCGCCAGCCGGGCAGCACGCGCACGAGCGCGCCCGACGCGAGCGCGGCGCCGGCGATCCAGTCGGGCAGGCATGCGATCCCGAGGCCGGCCGTCGCGGCCTGCAGCAGCAGCGTCGACTCGTCCGCCTGCATCCGGATGCGCGGGGCGACGTCGACGGTGTCGCCGGCGCGCTGCAGCCGCCATGGCTGAGGACCCGGATGAAGCCCGTCGTGCCGCGCGAGGTCGGCCGGTGCGTCCGGTGTGCCGGCACGCGCGAGATATGCCGGCGACGCAACGGCGACGATCGGCGACGTGGCCAGCGGCCGTTGCACGAGTGCGGAATCGGGGAGCGGCGCGAAATGACTGCGGACCGCGATGTCGAAGCCTTCCTGCGCGATGTCGACGAGCCGGTCGCTCGCATGAATCTGCAGCAGCAGCTTCGGGTGCGCGATCGCCAGCGCCGGCAGGCATGGCGCGAGGATGTGCTGCGCCACCGGCACCGAACTCGTGATCCGCACGACGCCGGCCGGTTCGGCCACCTGCCGCAGCACGGCGTCGCGCGCGCTTTCGGCCTCGATCACCGCCGCGCGCGCATGCTCGAAGAATTCGGCGCCAACCGGCGTCAGCCGGAAGCTGCGCGACGTGCGATGCACGAGTCGTGCGCCGAGCGTGCGCTCGAGCTCGGCCACGCGCTTGCTGACCGTCGATTTCGGCAGATCGAGCCGACGTGCGGCCGCCGACATGCTGCCCGCGTCGACCGCCTGTACGAAGAGGTAGAGATCGTTCAGATTCACTGTCAGCGTCCACCAGGAGAAACGACGGGTTTCGATTCTAGCGGCTACTGCGCGATCGTTCGTCATGGGAGCATGATTGCTCGATCAACTTCTGCGAAATCCCCATGTCTCCGATCCTTCTCTACGGCATTCCCGCCGGTTGCTCGTTCGGCTCGATCGTGGCGCTCGAATGGGCAGGCCGGCCTTACCGGCTGTCGCGCATCACGATGCCGGGCCTCGTGACGAGCGACGCGTTCCTCGCGCTGAACCCCGCCGCCGAGACACCGGCGTTCGTGACCGCGAACGGCGACGTGCTGACCGAAAGCGTCGCGATCCTCGGCCATGTCGGCGCACAGGCGCTCGATAGCGGCCTCGCGTTCCGCCAGGGCAGCGCGGATTTCGACCGTCTGAACCGCATGCTCGCGTGGTTGAACACGACGTTCTTCAGCGCGTTCGGTGCGCTCTGGTACGTGTACGAACACGGCGCCGAAGGCGCCGAGAAAACCGTGCTGCAGGCATACGGTCGCGGCAAGGTGCTGAAGGCGCACCGTCACCTCGAAGCGCTGCTCGAGCGCGGCGACGGTCCGTGGCTGCTCGGCGCGCAACGCACGCTGGCCGACGCGTATTTCGCGGGAATCGCCCGCTGGGCCGACTATCACGCGGTGTTCGAGCAGGATGCGTTTCCGCACGTCGCCGCGCTGCGCGCACGGCTCGCCGACGACGCCGGCGTGCAGTTCGCTCACGCGATCGAGGAAAACCGGCCGCTACCGGTGTCGTCGGCATTCGAAGGACACGTGTCGCTCGACGATGCGCTCGCCCGCGCACGCATGACCGCGATGCCGGCCGCGACGCCCTGAAGACCGGACAGCGCGCTCACCCGACGCGTACGGCGTCGGCAAATTTTTACCCGGGTGATATTGACATTCAATTTATACCCGGATAAAAATAGCGTCATTCCGATTTCTGCCCACGGGCGACCACGATGACGCTCTCCACACTTCTCCCTTCCTACACGGCGTTCGACGGCCACCGGCGCGTCGCGTCGGGCCCGCTCGCGACGGTGGCGGTCGCGGTCCGGCAGGCGGCCGGCGACGCCATGTCCGGCACGATCGTGATCTTCGACGACGCGACCGGCCGCTCGATCGACCTCGACCTGCGCGGCACGGCGGACGATATCCGCGCGCGTTACGCGGCAGCGCCGGGCGATGCATCCGCGCCCGCCGCGGAGGGAGGCGGGGCGGGCGAACAACGCGGCCGCGGCCGTCCGAAGCTCGGCGTCGTCTCGCGCGAGGTCACGTTGCTGCCGCGTCACTGGGAGTGGCTCGCCGCGCAGCCGGGCGGCGCGTCCGTCGCGCTGCGCAAGCTCGTCGAGGACGCGCGGCGCACGCATGCGGCGGCCGACCGGCGCCGCGACGCGCAGGCACGCGCCTATCACTTCATGTCCGCGATCGCGGGCGACCTGCCCGGTTTCGAGGAGGCCGCGCGCGCGCTGTACGCGAACGACCTCGCGCGGCTGGCCGAGCGGGTCGCCGGCTGGCCGGACGACGTGCGCGACCATGCGCTCGCACTGGCGCGCGGCGATCTGCCGCCGTCGACCGAAGACTGCTGAAGGAGCACACGACGCGATGACGACGTTCGATCTGAACCGCGGCGCGATCGCGCCGGTCGCCGACGAAGCCGACCTCGTCGACCTGCGCGTGACCGGCACGATCCCGCCCGAACTCGACGGCACGCTGCTGCGCAACGGCCCGAATCCGCCGGGCGGCCGTTTCGAAGGCAACGACGTGCTGTCGTGGTGGCCGGAAGCGGCGATGCTGCACGCGATCGCGTTCGAACGCGGCCGCGCCGCGGGTTACCGGAACCGCTGGGCCCGCACGCGCCGCTGGGCCGATGTTCACGCACCGGAGCAGGCGCCGCATCTGCCCGACACGAATCCGAACGTGAACGTGCTGCAGCACGCGGGCGAATTGCTCGCGCTGGCCGAAGGCGGCGCGCCGCTCGCGATCACGGCCGCGCTCGACACGCTCGGTGCGCCCGCGCGGCACGCGGCGTTCGGCGGCGCGATGACCGCGCATCCGAAGGTCGATCCGGTGACCGGCGAACTGATCCTGTTTCGCGCGGACTGGCGCGCGCCGTGGCTGCGCTACGGTGTCGCGGACGCGCAGGGCGTGCAGCGCGTCGACCTCACGGTCGACGTGCGCGCGCCGTCGATGATGCACGACCTCGCGATCACCGAGACCCGCAGCCTGCTGCTCGACCTGAACGTGGGTTACGACTTCGCGATGCTGAAGCACGGGCACCGGATGCCGCTGCGCTGGCACGACGACCGCGACGCGCGGATCGGCGTGATGCCGCGCCACGGCGGCGACGTGCGCTGGTTCGGGATCGAGCCGTGCTTCGTCCAGCACGTGGTGAACGCGTACGACTGCGATGCGTCGTGCATCGTGCTCGATGCGGTGCGCTATCCGTGGTTCCTGCGGCTCGACGCGCGCACCGGCCGGTTCGCCGACAACCCGGTCGGCGAACTGTGGCGCTACGTGATCGATACCGCGAACGGGCTGGTCGACGAGGGGCCGCTCGCCGATGGCGGCATCGAGCTGCCGCGCATCAACGAAAGCCGGACCGGGCGCCGCTACCGTTACCTGTATGCGGCCGAGCAGCCGAACCACACCGAGATGCGCGGCGTGATGCGCTTCGATCACATGCGCGGCACGACGACGCGTTACGCGGTGCCGGCCGGCGACCAGAATGGCGAGCCGGTGTTCGTGCCGCGCCCGGGCGGCACCGACGAGGACGATGGCTGGCTGCTGGTGGTGGTCTACCGCGCGGCGACGGATACGAGCGACGTCGTGATCCTCGATGCGCGCGCGATCGACGCGGCGCCGGTCGCGACCGTGCACCTGCCGCGCCGCGTGCCGGCCGGGTTCCACGGCGCGTGGGTGCCGAGCGAGCGCCGCGCGTGAGCGGCCGCACGCGTCACTGCGCGCGCAGCGCGTCGACGATGCTCAGCCGCGCGGCGCGCATCGCCGGCAGGAACCCGCCGACGAGCCCCATTACGAGCGAGAACAGCAGCGTCTTCACGACGATCGCGGGCGTCAGCACGAAACGGAACGACAGGTCGGAGAAAGTCTGGAAGTTGGTCGTCGAGAACGACGCGAACTCCATCAGCGACGCGCACGCGAGCCCCGCGACGCCGCCGACGAAGCCGAGCAGCAGCGCCTCCAGCAGGAACGCGGCGAGCACGTTCATGCGCTTGAAGCCGAGCGCGCGCAGCGTGCCGATCTCGGCGGTGCGGTTCGCGACCGATGCATACATCGTGATCATCGCGCCGATCATCGCGGCGATCGAGAAGATCGTCGACAGCGTGATGCCGAGGATGTTGATGAAGGTCGACAGCGCCTTCGACTGGTCGCCGTAAAACGTCTGCTCGCGCTTCGCTTCGTCGGTGAGGCGCGGGTCAACGTCGATGTCGGCCTTGAAGCGCGCGAAACCGTCGGCGCTCGGGATGCGCAGCACCATCGACGAATAGCTGGTGCGCCGGAACGACTGCATCAGCTGGTCGACGTCGCCCCAGATCTCCGAATCGAAGCCGCTGCCGCCCGCGTCGAAGATGCCGACGACGGTCCAGTCGCGCTGCGCGAAATGCAGGCGGTCGCCGAGCTGCGTGCCGCTGAAGCCTCTCGCGATCGCGCTGCCGACGACGATCTCCGACGAGCCCGGCGCGAACGTGCGGCCCGCGACCAGCTTCACGCGCGGGCGCAGCGCGAGGCCGGCCGGCGACACGCCGCGGATCACGACGTTGGACGGCTTGCCGGTCGACGTCTTCACGAGCGAGATCAGCACGACGGCTTCCTTCGACACCTGCGGCCGGCCGTCGGGGCCGAGCGCGACGGCCGGATGCATCTCGAGCGCGTTGGCCTGCTGGTGGTCGATCGCGCTCTGGATCTCGGTTTCCGCGCCCTTGCGGATCACCACGACGTTGTCGGGTTCGCCGGTCGACACGAGCGTCTGCGTGAGCCCCGCGTCGAGCATCTGCACGGTCGCGAACACGAAGATCACCAGCGCCATCCCGCCCGCGGTGAGCGCGGTGGTGAGCCGCCGGGTCCACAGGTTGCGCGCGATGTAGGTGAGCGGAATGGCCATCGATGCGTGCCTCTAGCCGATCGCCCGCAGGCCTTCGACCACGCGCACGCGTGCCGCCTGCCACGCCGGCACCAGCGCGGCCGCGAAGCCGACCGCGATCGAGCACGCGGCCTGCAGCGCCATCGTCCCGTCCGACACCCTGAACACCGGAAAGATGCCGCCCGCGGCCTGCTTGAAGAGGCTCGCGGCCGGCGGCGTCGCGAGCATCCCGAGCCCGCCGCCGACCACCGCGATCACGACCGATTCGCCGAACATGAGCAGCGCGAGAAAACCGGGGCCGAAGCCGAGCGCCTTCAGCGTCGCATATTCGGCGGTGCGTTCGCGCGCGCTCATCGCCATCGCGTTCGCCATCACGGCCATGATGATCAGGATCACCACGTACGACACGACGCGGATCGCCGCGATGATCTGGTTCGACATCGCAACGAAGCCGAGCTGGAACGCCTGTTCGGTCTCGGTCAGCGTTTCGGCGAGCGAGTTCCTGAACACCGCGTCGACGTTGCGCGCGATCGCGGCGCCGTCGTCCGGGTGCGCGACGCCGAGCACGAACACGCCGACCTGGTCGGCCTGCTTCGGCGTGCGCTTGCGCACCGTCTCGTTCAGGTAGTCCCAGTGGAACACCAGCTGGCGCGTGATCGTCGAGTCGTCGCGGCCGTCGAGAATGCCGCGCACGACGAAATCCCACGTGCCCGGGTAGATCGTGCCCTTCAGCGGAATCACGTCGCCGACCTTGAAGCCGAACTGCGTCGCGAGCTGACGCCCGACGAGGCAGCCGCGGCGGTCGCGGACGTAGTCGGCGCGCTGCTGCGCCGGGAGGATGAATTCCGGATACAGGTCGAGGTAGTTTTCCGATACCGCGAAGCTCGCGAAGAAGTTTTTCGGGTCGCGGTAGATGCCGCCGAACCAGTTCGAGCGGACCACGGCCGTCACGCCGTCGACGCCGCGGATCCGGTTCTCGTAGCTGACCGGCAGCGGGAACACGAGCGAGATCGCGTTGCGCGTGACGAGCCGGCCGCTCGACGCGGCGGCCGCGCCCGCGTACCACGCGTCGACGACGGTGTGCAGCAGCCCGAACGCCAGCACCGCGATGGTCAGCCCGAGCACGGTCAGCAGCGTGCGCAGCCGGTGCCGCAGCGCGTTGCGCGCGATCAGCTTGAACACCATCATCGTGCGCGCTCCCGTCCGTCAGACGGCGTGCCCATCGATCAACTCTCCTTTCTCCAGATGCACGAGCGACTGCGCGGCGGCAGCCGCGTGCGCATCGTGGGTCACCATGATGATCGTCTTGCCGAGCTCCGCGTTCATCCGCTGCAGCATCGCGAGCACGTCGGTGGCCGACGCGCGATCGAGGTCGCCGGTCGGCTCGTCGGCGACGATCAGCACCGGGTCGGTGATCAGCGCGCGCGCGATCGCGACGCGCTGCTGCTGGCCGCCCGACAGCTCGGACGGGTAATGGCTGGTCCGGTCGCCGAGATTCACCATGTCGAGCACCAGCTCGACGCGCTCGCGCCGTTCGCGGCGCGACAGGTGCGTGAGCATCAGCGGCAGCTCGACGTTCTCGAACGCGGTGAGCACCGGCATCAGGTTGTAGAACTGGAAGATGAAGCCGACGTTCGCCGCGCGCCATTCGGCCAGTTGCGCTTCCTCCAGCCGCGAGATGTCGAGGCCGCCCACGCGCAGCTCGCCGCTGTCGGGCCGGTCGATGCCGGCGACGAGATTGAGCAGCGTGCTCTTGCCGGAACCCGACGGCCCCATCAGCGCGACGAAGTCGCCTGCGCCGATGTCGAGCGTGATGTCGGTCAGCACCGGCACGACCTGGTTGCCGCGCCGGTACGACTTCGCGACGTGGCTGATCTCGACGAGGGGCGGCGAGGCGTCGTTCACGCGCGCCACGCTACTTCTTCGCGACGGCGACTTTCGCGCCGTCCTTCAGCTTCGCGCCCGGCGCGAGCACGACCGTATCGCCGGGCTTCACGCCGCGGATCGCGACGAGTTCGCCGATCCGCGCGCCTCGGGTCACCGCCGTCGCACGCACCGTGTCGTCCTTCACGACGAACACGACCGGGCGGCCGTCGCGCTCGACCACCGCGCTCGCCTGCACGGCCGTCACCGGCTGCCGGTCCTGCGGCGACGCCGGCTTCGACAGGAACGCGATCTTCGCGCTCATGTCGGGCAGCACGCGCTCGTCGCGGTCGACGAAACGCACCTTCACCAGCACGGTCGCCTTCGAGCGGTCGACGGTCGGCACGATGCGCGACACGCGGCCCGCGAAGCGCATGTCGGGCAGCGCGTCGAGTTGGATCTCGCACGGCTGCTCCGCGCGGATCTTCGCGATGTTCGATTCGGCGACGTCGGCCTCGACCTCGAGCGTGTCCATGTCGGCGATCGTCACGACCGCGCCCTTGCTGTCCGACGCGGACGAGAACGGCGTGATGTTGTCGCCGACGTTCGCGTGCTTCGCGAGCACGATCCCGTCGAACGGCGCGCGGATCACCGTCTGGTCGACCGCGACCTGCGCGGCCTGCGCATTGGCTTCGGCGGACGCGATCGCGGCTTCGTCGCTGTTGACCGACGCGCGTGCCTTGTTCACGCGGGCCGTGTCGATGTCGAGCTGCGCGGCCGGCACCGCGCCCTTCGGCGCGAGCGCGGCGGTGCGGCGCAGCGCGATCTCCGCATCCTTCAGCTCTGCCTGCGCGACGCCGAGGTTCGCACGGGAGACCTGCGCCTGCGCGCGTGCCTGTGCCAGCGACGCCTGCACGTCGCGGCTTTCGAGCCGCGCGATGATCTCGTCCTTCTTCACGCGCGTGCCCTCGAGCACGCCGAGCCACTCGACGCGACCCTGGCCCTTCGACGCGACCGCCGCCTTGCGCTGCGGCACGACGTAGCCGGTCGCGTTGAGCTGGGTGTCGTTCTGGTACGGGTAGGCGGACGTGACGGAGGTCGTGTCGACCGTCGGCCGGCCGGTGAGCGCCAGCGCGGCGACGATCGCGACGATGACGAGCGCGGCGGCGACCGCGTAGCGGACCCACCGGCGCCGGCGTGGCGCGGGTGCGATCGGACGCCGGTCGATTTTCAGTTTGTCCAGATTGTGATCGGGCAATTTGGGCGCCTTGCGACGGCGGCGGTCTCGTGACCGGCCGCGTCCGGTTGGGACGGAAGGTGGCCAGTATAGCGTCGGCGCGACGGGCGCGAGAGCCGGTTTGTCGGACGATTGACGCAGGTCCCGGCGGCGCGTCGCGCGGGCGCGAAACCCGTGCCCCCCGGGGAAACCCGAACGATGCAAGCTGCATGTCAACTCGCCGCGCGGGCGATGCGTTATGGAGCCTGTGCGTCAGTATTTGCCGAGGCGGAAAGGCGAGAGCCGACCCGTCCGGTGGCGACCGGGAGCCCGGCGCGACTGATGTTCCGATGCGGATGCCTCGCATCTCTTACCGGTACGTTTGACTTTTTCTCCGCTAAAGGAAGAACAATGAAGAAGACGCTCGCTTCGATCATGACCGCAGCATTCGCTCTCGCATCGGTTTCGGCATTCGCACAGGCGTCGGCGCCGGCAGCCGACACGTCGGCCGCTGCACCGGCACCGGCCAAGAAGGATCACAGCAAGCCGAAGCACCAGCTGAAGCAACACGGTTCGGCCAAGGGCAAGGCGAAGGCTGCAGCCGCTTCGGCCGCCGGCACGAACGACGCAGGCACGCAGAACTAAGCACGCTTCACCGGGCCGGCGCTGCCGGCTCCCTGTCGCGAAACCCCGCACGCTCCGGCCTGCGGGGTTTTGTTTTTTCAGGCGTCCGCCACGTCCGCGACGTCGAGGGCATCGGGCGGCGGCGCGCGCATCGCATCGACCACCGCGCGCATGCGCCGCCAGTGCGACCCTTCCCAGAACACGCGCCGGCACACGTCGCACGCGGCAAAGCGCCGGTGCCGCTGGCGCACGCCCGGCGGCACGCGCGGCGCGGCGTCCGCCGCATCGAGCGCGTGCAGCGGCGCGTTGCAGCGCAGGCACAGCCGGAACGGCCGCATGTGCGGCGCGAGATCGAGCCGCGCGAACAGCTCGCGCAGCTGCGCGTCCGGCTGCTGCGCATGCAGGTAGCAGCCGCGCACGACCGCGCGGCGCTTCAGCAGCTCGCGGTCGCGGGTCAGCACGATCCGGCCTTCGCGCGCGGCGAGCGCCGCGAGTTCGTCGTCGCGGTAGTGGTTGTCGTAGCAGGTGTCGAAGCCGGCGAGGCGCAGCAGCTGCGCGAGGCCGCCGAGATGCGCGTCGGCGACGAAGCGCCAGCGGTCCGGTTGCGGCAGCGGCGAGGCGGCCGCCGGCTGCGCGCGCTCCGGATGGATGTCGACGCGGTCGCCGTCGCCGAGCGGCCGGTCGAGGGCGGCCGGTGCGCCGTTCACGCAGAGCCGGCCGATTTCCGTATGCGGGACGCCGAGCGCCTCGACCGCGTGCTTGACCGTCGCGTCGCGCGCAAACGCGTGCGCGAATGCGCACTCGCGCTGCTCGCGCGCGAGAAACGCGTTCAGTTCGCCGTGGAAGCGGAAGGTCGCGGTCGCCATTGGCGCAGTATCGCACCGCGCACGGCCGGTCGCCGGGGGCTGCAGGCCGCCGCCATCTGTGTTTAACTCCCCGCTTCACGGGTCGAAGGAGCGGGGAAATGGATCTCGGATTTATCGGGCTGGGCGAAATGGGGCAGGCGATTGCGACGAACCTGCTGAAGGCGGGGCACGCCCTGCGGGTCTGGAACCGGTCGCGCGAGCGCGCCGAGCCGCTCGCCGCGCTGGGCGCGCAGATCGTCGCGACGCCGGCCGATGCGTTTCGCGGCGATGCCGTGTTCTCGATGCTCGCCGACGACGCGGCCGCGCGCGAAGTATTCGACGACGCGCTGCTCGCGCAGGCGCCGCGCGGCCTGATCCACGTGAACATGGCGACGGTGTCGGTCGCGCTCGCCGAGTCGCTCGCGCACGCGCATGCGTCGCGCGGCCTCGAGTACGTCGCCGCGCCCGTGATGGGGCGCCCGGACGTCGCAGCCGCCGCGCGGCTGACGATCATGGCCGGCGGCCCGGCCGAGGCGATCGACCGCGTGCAGCCGCTGTTCGACGCGATCGGCCAGAAGACCTGGCGGTTCGGCTCGCTGCCGCAGCATGCGAACGTCGCGAAGATCGCGGCGAATTTCACGCTCGCGTCGGCGATCGAGACGCTCGGCGAGGCGTCCGCGCTGCTCGGCGCGCACGGCGTCGCGATGCGCGATTTCCTCGACGTGGTCACGAACAGCGTGTTCCCGGGGCCGGTCTACGCAGGCTACGGCGGGATGATCGCCGAGCGCAGCTACGAACCCGCGCGCTTCAAGGCGCGCCTCGGGCTGAAGGACGTGCGGCTCGCGCTGGAGGCCGGCGACGCGGCGTCGGTGCCGCTGCCGGTGGCGAGCGTCGTGCGCGACAGCCTGCTCGATGCGCTCGCGCACGGCGGCGGCGAACAGGACTTCGCGGTGCTCGGCGAAGTCGCGCTGCGCCGCGCGGGCCGCTGAGCCGACGCGGGACAAAAACGTCGCGCGCACGGCATAATCGACATTTCAATTCTCTTTCGGTCGGGGCGGTCATGAACCTGCATACGTGGTGGCTTTTCGTGGCGACGGTGTTCGTCGTGTCGGCGATTCCCGGTCCGAACATGCTGCTCGTGATGACGCACGGCGCGCAGCATGGGCTGCGCCGCTCGGCGTCGACGATGGCCGGCTGCCTGAGCGCGCTGGTGCTGATGCTCGCGGTGTCCGCGGCGGGGCTCGGGGCGGTGCTCGAGGCGTGGCCGGCGACGTTCGATGCGTTGCGCTTCGCGGGCGCCGCCTACCTGATCTATCTCGGCGTGAAGGCGTGGCGCGCACGCGTCGACGACGCGCCGGCCGCGGACGTCGATGCGGTTTCGCAAGGCGCGTCGGCATCACGCTGGGCGCTGTTCCGCAACGGTTTCCTGGTCGCGGGCAGCAACCCGAAGGCGATCCTGTTCGCGGCCGCGCTGCTGCCACAGTTCATCAATGCAGCCGAGCCGACGCTGCCGCAGTTCTGCATCCTCGTCGTCACGTTCGCGGTGATCGAGGTCAGCTGGTATCTCGTCTACGCGTCGTTCGGCACGCGCATCGGCGCGACGCTGAAGAGCCAGAGCGTCGCGAAGGTGTTCAACCGGCTGACGGGCGGTATCTTCGTCGGCTTCGGCGCGATGATGGCGCTGGTCCGTCACTAATTTCGGCCTGCGCGGCCCACGCGGCCCGTCGGGCGCCCCGCGCCTCGTCAGAGGGCGGGGCGTTTTCATATCCGGGCCCGCGTTACGCGCGCGGCCACGCCGCGGTGCCGCTCCGGCGCCCGCCCGACAAGCCGAACGCCGCGGCCGCGCCCGCGAACGCGAAGCCGACGCCGCACACGGCGCTCCACCCGCCCCACGCCCATGCGCTGCCCGCCAGCGCCGCGCCGAGCGCGCCGCCGACGAAGAACAACCCGACGAACAGCCCGTTCAGCCGCCCGCGTGCGGCCGGGTTCAGCAGGTTGATTTCCCGGCGGCCGATCGTCTGGTCGACGATCACGCCCGCGTCGAGCAGCGCCGCGCCGCCGGCCAGCAGCGCCAGCGCGACGCCGCGATGCGCGTGCGCATCGAAGCCGAACCAGCCGGCGCCGGCGATGCCGAGCACGGTGAGCGCCGCGAGCATCGTCACGTGCGCGATGCGCTGCGCGGCCGGGCCGTGGCCGCGATCGCCGGCATGGCCGGCCAGCGGCGTGACGATCGCGCCGCTCGCGCCGGCGAACGCGAACAGCGCGATGCCGTGCAGGTCGAGGCCGAACGGCGGCTGCGCAAGCCGCAACCCGACGGCGGTCCAGAACGCGCTGAATGCGGCCATCGCGAGCGCGGCCGATAGCGCATGCCGGCGCAGCACCGCTTCGTCGGCCAGCAGCCGGCCCATCGACGCGAGCAGCGCGCGATAGCCGGCCGAAGCCGGCGGCACGCGCGGCGGCAAGCGCAGCGCGAGCACTGCCGCGATCGCCGCGTTCGCGAGCGCGGCCAGCGCGTAGAACGCGCGCCAGCCGGCCGTGCCCGCGATCAGGCTGGCGAGCGGCCGTGACAGCAGGATGCCGAGCATCAGCCCGCTCATCACGTTGCCGACCGCGCGGCCGCGCTGCGCTTCGGGCGCCATCGACGCGGCCATCGGCACCAGCATCTGGATCACGCTCGACGCGGCGCCGGCGGCCAGCGTCGCGAGCAGGAAGACGGTGCCGGACCGCGTGAACGCCGGCAGCGCGAGCGCGGCCGCGCACGCGACGAGTGTCGCGACGATCAACCGGCGGTTCTCGAGCAGGTCGACGAGCGGCACGAGCAGCACGAGGCCGGCTGCGTAGCCGAGTTGCGGCAGCATCGCGACGAGGCCCGCGAGACCGGGCGGCAGGTGCAGGTCGGCGCTGATCGGGCCCGTCAACGGTTGCGCGGCGAACAGGTCCATCACGATCACGCCGACCGTCGCGGCGAAGAAGAGCGTCATGCCCGTGCTCAGCACGGGCGGGGCACCGCGCGCGGCGCGGCCGGGGGCGGGGCAGGAGTCGGCAGGGCAGTTCATCGGAAGCCTGGAGCGTCGAGCGAAGGAATCCCCATCGTAGGTGCCGGATGTTTATGCGACAATTGAAATATGTCTAACATGATTATGCGAGTTTGATTTGAATACGCGTGATCTCCAGGCGTTCGTCGCGGTGGTCGACAGCGGGTCGATGGTCGCGGCCGCGGCGAAGCTCCATCTCACGCAGCCGGGCCTCACGCGACGCGTGCAGAACCTCGAGACGCTGTTGGGCATGCCACTGCTCGAGCGGCAGAGCAAGCCACTGAAGCCGACCGCCGCCGGGCGCGACGTCTATGCGCTCGCGCGCAACGTGCTGGGGGCGGTCGACGCTTTGATGGCGGCCGGCGCGCCCGACAGCGAGCCGTCGGGCGAACTGCGCATCGGCGTGCCGCCGTTCCTGTCCGAGCTGGCGCTCGAGCGGCCGATCGACCGGCTGCGCGACGCGTTTCCGCGGCTGACCCTGCGCGTGACGGCTGGCTGGTCGCCGGCGCTCGTGCAGGGCATCGAGCGCGGCACGCTCGATGTCGCGGCGGTCATGGTGCCGGCCAGCGCGGCGCTGCCCGATACGCTGACGGCCACGCCGCTCGGCACGCAGCCGACGGTGCTGGTCGCCGCGCGCGATTTCCCGCTGCCGGCCGGTCCGCTGTCGCTCGACGTGCTATCGGGTTTTCCGTGGGTGCTGAGCCAGGACGGCTGCGGGATGCGTTCGGCACTGAGCCGTGCGCTCGGCGCCGCGGGGCTGCCGTTCGACGTCGCGGTCGAGGCGTTCGGCTCGGAGCTGCAGCTGTCGCTCGTCGCGCGCGGTGCCGGCATCGGGATCGCGTCGCCGAACGCACTGGCGCGCAGCAAGCATCGCGATGCGCTGAGGGTGGTGGAAACGGCGGGGCTGGAAACGCGGATCAACGTGTGGATCGTGCACGGCGCGCTGCCGGGCCGCCTGACGCGGCCGGTCGCGCTGCTGCGCGACACGCTGGGCGAGGTGCTCGACCGGGAGAACGGGAAGGGGTCGGATTCGAACTAGCGATCTAGAGTGCGCAGTCGAGGGAAAATCCTTATTTTCTCTACGGAAATGTTGCAATGCAGAAATTGATTCGCTATAGTTACACCTGTCTCCTCCATGTCTCCTCTGATATGGATTCAGCCCGCCTCTTAGGCGGGCTTTTTTTTGCCCGCGTTTTTTGCGCGGGCCGTCCGCTCATCCTCCGTCGCCGCCGTCAGAACTTGTAGGTCATCCCGACGTAGCTGATGATCGGATCGGCCTTCAGGTCCGATTTCGACTCGGAGAGCACCGTGCCGTCGGCCGCCTTGATCGTCACCGTCGACGTCGTCTTCAGCGGGATGTAGGTCACCGACGCGACCAGCCCGAAATGCTCGGTCATGTTGTACTGCAGGCCCGCGTTGAACACCGGCTGCCATGACGACGACGCCTTCGCCTCTACCGATGTCGTACCCGGCTTGCCCGCGCCCGCGGCGAGAATCGCGCCGAGGTTGTCCTGCGTCTGCTTGATGAAGTTCGTGTTGAGTTGCAGGTCGCTGAACCAGTTGTACGACACGCCGAGGCCGAGGAACGGCCGGAACTTCGCGGTCGCCGCCCCGAAGTAGTACTGCAGGATCGCCGCCGGGCTCCACTGCCGCACGCTCTTCACGATCGGGTTCACCGAGGCGAGGCCGATGTTCTGCGTGCCGAGCGCGCCGGCCGGGCCGGGCGGCTTGATCGTGCCTTGACCCGACACCTTGAACACCGGCGGCACGCCCGCCACCGACGTGACCGCGATGTGATCGGTCAGGAAGTGGCTGACCGTCAGGCCGACCGTGTCGGCGCCGCTCGTACGCAGCCCGGTGCCCGGCGACGTGAACGACGGCGGCAGCCGCAGCGGCGTGTTGATCGGCGTCGGCGCGACGTTGGTCGTCATCGGCGTGCTGCTCTGCTGAGGCATCACGTGGAACCAGCCCAGCGTGACGACGTTGCTGCCGGCGCTCTGCGCGTGCGCCGCGAGCGGCGCCAGGGCGGCGGCGCCGGCCGCCGCGCAGAGAAGGGTCTTCTTCATCACGGCTTCCCCCGCTTACTGGACGAACGCGCCGATCGTGAAATACGGCGTCGAACCCGCGTTGTCGAGGAAACCGAACACGCCACCCGTGAAGATGAACTTGCCGGTCGGCGACGTGCTGCCCGAACCCGTGTGGATCGTCGTGACCGTGCCCGGCACCTTCTGCGTGTAATCCAGGTCGAGCGCGGTCGCGAGCGAGGCCTGCGACGGCTGGAACGGATCGAGCAGCGTGGCCTGGTTGTTGATCAGCGCGGTGGTCCGGTAGTCGAACTGGCTGTCTACGCCGATGTATTCGCCGTTTTGCGACCCCGCCGCGATCGCGGTCTGCGGCGCGAGGATCGAGATGCTCGATTCGTCGTCGGCGGTCAGGCCCGGCACGCCGTTGCTGTCGGGCGTCGGGTTCGGGTTCGCGACACCCGTGCGCACGAGGATCGGCACCAGCTGGTTGCGCAGCTTGCCGACGATCATGAAGCCCTTGCCTTGCGGCGTCGCCGACAGCGTCGGGCTGAGCTGGCTCCGGTAGTTGTTGCTCTGGAACGCGCCGCTGCCGTCGGCCGACTGCACGAAGTTCGTGCCCTGCTGCATGCACGCGCCGCCGGCGAACTGGCCGGTCGTGTCGCACTTGGTCCACGTGCCGTCCGCGTTGATCGTCACCTTCGCATCGATCGACGCCGGCGCGAATTTCTGCGACGGCACTTCGCCGAAGCCGATGTGGCTGTACGTGCCCGCGACCTTCGTGATGTCGGTTTCGATCGACGAGAAGCCGATGAACGGGTAGTACGGGAATTTCGTGTCGGGCACCGCGGCCTGGCCGAGCACGCCGTCGAACTGGATCTCCTTGCCGGGAATCGTGCCGCCCGCGACACCGAAGCCGACGAAGATGCGCGCCGGACGCGACGCATCGAGGCTCGCGCCGTTCAGCCGGAATGCGCACTGGTTCAGCTTGTTGGTCGGCAGCATCGTTTCCTGCGTGAGCGTGCCGCTGTCGACGGTGCCTGCGCGGGTCGGCGTAACGGTGCCGGTCTTTTGCGGCACCGGCGATTCGACATAGGTGACCTGCCAGGTCATCTTGGTCGTGTCGAGCTGGACCTTGGCCAGTTCGCCGCTGCCCGCGCCGCCGGTGTACACGGTGTTGTAGTCGAGCGTGGCGGGGCAGAGCCGGTCTTCGACGAGCGGGGGCGGGTTGTCGCCGCCGCCACCGCCGCATGCGGAAAGAAGGGGGGCGGCAAGGGCCGCCGCGAGAACGAGGTTGCGCTTCATGTTGCTCCTCCAGATTTGTCTTGTCGGGCGGCCGGCTTCCTGTCGGCCGCTTCTGTTGCTTGTGCTCGTGCTGCTGCGCCGTGCCGGGCGCCGTCGTTGCGTGCCTTCCCTGCATCCCGCGGCGGCGCACCGGCCGCCGCGTCCTCGATCGTTACTTGCTGATCTGCGCGCCCACGCCGAGGTACGGTGTCGACGACGTGCTCGAGTTCGCCGACGTCGACGTGACGCCGCCGTTCACCGTGCCCTGGATCAGCGCCGCGTACAGGCCGCCCGTCGCGATCACCACGCCCGATGCGGACGGATAGGTCGCACCGTTCGCCGGCGTCGTCGTCGTGTTCAGCAGGCCCGGCGTTCCCTGACCGTAGTCGAGCGTGAAGGCGTCTTCCTCGGCCTGCGTGGTCGGGTTGATGAACGACGCGTTGCTGCCGCGGATCAGTGCCGCCGTGTACTTGAAGTTCGAATCCGCGCCCGCGTAGCCGCCGTCGATCGCGCCCGACTGGATCGCCGTTGCCTTGCCGAGCACCGCGATGCCCGATTCGTCGTCGACCTTGGCGTCGGTGTGCAGCGCGAGGTCGGTGCCCAGATACACGTAGCCCGTGCGGACCACCACCGGCACGGTTGCGCCGTTGAGCTGGCCGATGACCATGTGCGCGGTCGCCGACTTGCCGGTCGTGCCGACGATCGGCAGCGCCGTCTGCGGCAGGATCTGCGGTGCCTTCGTGCTGTCGAGGTAGCCGCCGTTCGCGGTGTTGACGGTCCACGGATCGCCGGTCGTCTGGCAGCCCCCCGCACTCGTCGACGTGCACGCGCCGTTCGCATCGAACGTCTCGCTCGAATTCGTGCCCTTCGTCGCGTAGTTGCCCGACGGCACGAGGTGGTAGAGCAGCGCGTTGTAGGTGCCCGGCAGCTTCGTGAGGTCGGTCGTCGTGTTCGCGAAGCCGAGGAACGGGTAGAAGTCGAAGTGGCGGTTCGGCACCTGGCCGACGTTCTTGTAGATCGGGACGCCGGCGACGGTGATCGTCAGCCCGTCGTACTGCACCGTCGCGCCGGGGATGCCGCCGCCCGCGACGCCCATGCCGACCAGCAGCATCGGCGGGTTCGCCTGGTTGAAGTCGGCGGCCGTCGAATAGGTCGAGCCGTTCGGTGCCTTGCCCGAACCCGGCGTGAAGACGAATGCGCAGCGCGTCTGCTCCGCGGTCGGCAGCGCGCCGGTCGGCGGGTGGATGACTTTGCCGTTGATCGTGGTGCCGGCGCGGCTCGGCGTGACCGTGCCGGTCGCGAGCGGAATCGGCGATTCGAGCCACTTGAGCGTGTACGTCATCGCGACCGCGTCGATGTTGACGCTGACGATCTCGCCGCTGCCGGCGCCGCCGAGGTAGGTGCTCTTCACGATGTCGGCATCGGCCGGGCACAGCGCGCCGTTGACGGGCTGCGACGGCGGCGGCCCTTGCGTGCCGCAGCTCGATCCGGAACATTGAGGGGCCTCGATCGGCGCGGGCGAGCCGCCGTCTCCTCCCCCACAGGCAATCAGGAAAGGGGCGATGGCAAAGGCCGTTGCCACCCCCTTTGATAAGGCGTGCGACATGCCGCTGTCTCCAATCGTTTAATTGTGCGAGCTAATGTCGCTGCCAGGATTTTTGCTGTCAATTGATGAACTCGTCTAAAAAAGACGATTGAAACAACGTGCGCGCGATGAATCCTTGCGGGATAGCGCTTTCAGTAAGAATTAAAACGCGCGGAGGGCGCTGGAGTGCTGCCGGAGTGGGGCGGCTGCCACGCACGGACGGCGCTCGAGGCCTTCACGCGTATAACGGCAGCGTTTAAAGCGGCGATATCCGGTTTATCCCTATTCGGGATTGACTGGAGAAAGGGGTAAATTAATTTGCCGGCAATTACGCAATGGAAAGCTTGTAAATATTTGTAAATGCGTGATCCGGATTTTTATTTATTGCTTGATGCGGGCAAATAAAAAGCCGGCCAGCGGCCGGCTTTGCATCGCATGCAAGTTGAATCAGCGCTTGAGGCCTTGATCCTCGGCGGCGCCGATGTTGAGGTTCATGCACTGGATCGCGGCGCCCGATGCGCCCTTGCCCAGGTTGTCGAGGCGCGCGACCGTGACGAAGCGCTCCTCGTTGCCGAACACGAACAGGTCGACGCGGTTCGTGTCGTTGTTCGCCTGCACGTCGAAGAAGCCGCTGTCGAGGTTCGCCTCCGCGTTGAACGGCGCGACGCGCACGAACGGCTCGTCCGCGTAGTACTCGGCGAACACGCGCTGCACGTCCTGCGGCGTTGCGCGCTTCGCGAGCTGTTCGGGCGAGAAGTAGGTCGTCACGGCCAGGCCCTTCAGGAACGGCCCGACGATCGGCGTGAAGATCGGCGCGTGCGCGAGGCCCGTGTGCGCGGCCATTTCCGGCAGGTGCTTGTGCGCCAGCGCGAGCGCGTACGGACGCGGGCTCGCGAGCTTGCCGCCCGGCGCCGCGTTTTCGTATTCGGCGATCATCGACTTGCCGCCGCCGCTGTAGCCGGTGATCGAGTAGCTGTGCGCGGCGAAGGTCGGCGCGACGATGCCGGCATCCACGAGCGGACGCATCGCGAGCACGAAGGCCGACGCGTGGCAGCCCGGCACGGCGATGCGTTTCGACGTGCGAATCTTCTCGCGCTGCGCGCGGGTCAGTTCCGGCAGGCCGTATGCCCAGTCGGCGCTCGTGCGGAACGCGGTGCTCGCGTCGATCAGCGTCGTGTCCGGGTTCTCGACCAGCGATGCCGATTCGCGCGATGCGACGTCCGGCAGGCACAGGAACGTGACGTCCGACGCATTGATCAGGCGGCGGCGCTCGTCGACGTCCTTGCGCTTCGCTTCATCGATGCGCAGGATCTCGATGTCGCTGCGCGCCGACAGGTATTCGAAGATCTTGAGGCCGGTCGTACCTTCCTGGCCGTCGACAAAAACTTTGGTGCTCATTTCGCTCTCACTGAATGAAACGGGAGCCGCGGCGCCCTGAAACCGCCATTTTAAGACGTCATCCGGCGGGCCTGCACCGCACGGGGCGAAAAAAAGACGGCCCGCGGGCCGTCTTGTGTCCCTGTCACGCGCCTGCGCCGCGTTGCCGTGTCACCGGCGGCGCGAGCGCTCGCGCGTGCCGCCGCGTTCAGCGGCCGCCGGCCAGCCAGCGGGCGGTCGCTTCGGCGACGCGCCGCCCGAACGCCTTCGCGGTCTCGAGGTCGCCGGGCAGCGGGCCCTCGTCGGGCGTCGCGTCCGCCGGCGACTGCGCGAGCAGGCCCGTGAAGCCGCCGACGTAGTTGATGTCGTTGCGGGTGGCCGCCTTCGAGTTGGCCGGCATCATGCCCGTGCCGACCCACACCATCCCATGTTGCATCGCCAGCGTGACGAAATACTGAATCGTCGAGAACTTGTCGCCGTTCATCGTCGCGGAGTTCGTGAAGCCCGCGGCGATCTTGTCCTTCCATTTCTGCGTGAACCACGGTTTCGACGTGGCATCGGCGAACTGCTTGAACTGCGCGGACGGGCCGCCCATGTAGGTCGGCGCGCCGAAGACGATCGCGTCCGCCGCGTCGAGCGCGGCCCAGCCCGCGTCGTCGAGCTCGCCGACGGCGATCAGGCGTGCGGTGGCGCCGGCGTCCTGCGCGCCTGCATGGACGGCGTCGGCCAGTTTCTGCGTGTGACCGTAGCCGCTGTGATAGACGATGACGATGTTCGACATGAAGCGTTCTCCGGAAGGGGACGAAACGGCGGGCACCGCGGCCAGCCGCGTCACGCGCCGCGGTCGGGCGGCGCGACGGATGCGCGGCGGGATGCCGCGACCGGTGCCGCCGAGTCTAGCAAGCCGAAATGACGGGAGAAAAGCGCGCGGGCGGCGCACAGAAATTCGCAGGCGCGGACAATCGCGACCGGCGACCGGCGACCGGCGACCGGCGACCGGCGACCGGCGACCGGCGACCGGCGACCGGAAACTGGAGATCGGCGACCGGCAACCGGAGACACACGGCACACGCCTCACGGCGGACACGCGAGCGCTTACTGCCCGTACGTGACCGTGAGCTGTGCGGTGCCGATCGTCAGCGTGCCGATTTCGTGCTCGAACATCGGGGCGGGGCGTCCTTGCCCGATGCGCAGGTCCGTGCCCTTCAGCGCGTAGACGGTGATCACGTAGCGGTGCGGCTTGCCGGGCGGCGGGCACGGGCCGCCGTAGCCGTCGATCCCGAAGTCGTTGCGCGCCTCGCTCGCACCGATGCGACGCAGGAAGCCCGACGCGCTCGCGTCGGCCGGCAGGCTCGTGACGCTCGCCGGGATGCCGGCGACGGCCCAGTGCCACCAGCCGTGCCCCGGTGCATCGGGATCGAAGATCGTGATCGCGTAGCCGCGCGTGCCGGGCGGCGGGTTGCGCCACCTGAGCTGCGGCGAACGGTTGTCGCCCTTGCAGTCGCCGCGGTCGAACACGTTCGCGGCGCCGACGCGCCCGCCGGGCGTCAGCTCGTCGCTCGACACGGTGAACGGGCCTTCCGCGCGCGCGGGCAGGGTGGTGAACGCAGCGCACGCGGCGGCGGCGCAGAGCAGGACGGCGATGAACGGAGACGAACGACCCGGGGACGCAGGCGAAGTGATCCGGCGATCCACACGCATATGGCGCTTCTCCCGTCACGTGGGCCGGGCCGATGCTCCCGGCATTGTTGGCGTTGTGCGTTGCCCGCGCAGCTGATGGCGACGATGGATCAAGTCTAGCATTAGGGTTCGATGAGCGATGCATGCCGTGGCCCGCGATTCGGGCCGGCCGCGATGCCGATCGACGGACGAAAAAAAACCGCTCGCGGCCAGGCGAGCGGTTTTTTCAGCCAGGGTGCCGGCTGCGTGCCGGCTCGGCGTTACTCCTTCGGGGCCGTCGCGCCGCCGTGCGCGGCCGACCACTCGGCCGGCGCATGCAGGAACTTCTCGACTTCGTCGAGCGTCTTGGTCTCGAAGTAGCCCGACGCCTTCGCGACGCGCAGCACGTCCCACCAGGTCGCCAGCGCGTGCAGGTCGACATCGATGTCCTTCAGGACCGACACGCTTTCCTTGAAGATGTTGTAGTGGAACAGCACGAAGCAGTGGTTCACCGTCGCGCCCGCGGTGCGCAGCGCGTTGACGAAGTTGATCTTGCTGCGGCTGTCGGTCGTCAGGTCTTCCACCAGCAGCACGCGCGAGCCTTCTTCCAGATGACCCTCGATCTGCGCGTTGCGGCCGAAGCCCTTCGGTTTCTTGCGCACGTACTGCATCGGCACCATCATGCGGTCCGCGAGCCATGCCGCGAACGGGATGCCGGCCGTCTCGCCGCCCGCCACCGAGTCGATCTGCTCGAAGCCGACGTCGCGCATGATCGTCGTTTCCGCCATTTCCATCAGCGCACGACGCACGCGCGGATACGAGATCAGCTTGCGGCAGTCGATGTAGACGGGGCTTGCCCAGCCGGACGTGAAGATGAACGGTTTTTCGGCGTTGAAGTGCACCGCCTGCACTTCGAGCAGGATTTTGGCGGTCGTATCCGAGATCGACTGACGATCGTAGCCTGTCATGGGCATTCCTTGGGTGATGAGCGAAGAGCGGGCGCGGGCCCGGTGGCGCAGCAAGGGGAACCTGCCCGAGGGGCCGGGGTGCGATCGACGGACCCATCGGGCCAACAATCGCATCGCTGCGCGCGTAGCCCGCTATTTTACCCGATTCAGGCCGGTTTTCGGCGGAATTCGCGCAGGTTCGGCGCGCGGCTCGCCACCGGTGAAACAAACGGGGCACGACCAGCCCGATGCTGATGGCAAGGATGCCGCGCTGCACCAACAGGCGGCATTTAGGGGGTGTACACTAGGCGACCCTTAGAAATCGTTCAGTACTTTGTACTTTCCTCTTGCCACCCGCCAAGGTTCGATGGCGTGCCGACCCGGCGCGTCGCGTGCCGTCTCGCAGTCGACCACCCCCTCGATTCAAGCAGACGCGGCCCAAGGTGCTGTGTACTGAACCGTCAAAAATTTCGCATGTCTCTCGCAGGTCAATCATGGACGAACAACTGAAGCAGGCCGCTCTCGCTTATCACCTGAACCCGAAACCCGGCAAGATTTCGGTCACCCCGACCAAGCCGCTGTCGAACCAGCTCGATCTGTCGCTCGCGTATTCGCCGGGCGTCGCCGCGGCGTGCGAGGCGATCCACGCCGATCCGCTCGACGCGCAGAAGTACACGTCGCGCGGCAACCTCGTCGGCGTCATCACGAACGGCACGGCCGTGCTGGGCCTCGGCAACATCGGCCCGCTGGCCGCGAAGCCGGTGATGGAAGGCAAGGGCTGCCTGTTCAAGAAGTTCGCGGGCATCGACGTGTTCGACATCGAACTGTCCGAGTCCGACCCCGACAAGCTCGTCGAGGCGATCGCGATGCTCGAGCCGACGCTCGGCGGCATCAACCTCGAGGACATCAAGGCGCCGGAATGCTTCTACATCGAGCAGAAGCTGCGCGAGCGCATGAAGATCCCCGTCTTCCACGACGACCAGCACGGCACCGCGATCATCGCGTCGGCCGCGATCCTGAACGGCCTGAAGGTCGTCGGCAAGAAGCTGTCCGAAGTGAAGCTCGTGTGTTCCGGCGCGGGCGCGGCAGCGATCGCTTGTCTGGACCTGCTGGTGAACCTGGGTCTCACGAAGTCGAACATCCTCGTCGCCGATTCGAAGGGCGTGATCTACGAAGGGCGCGGCAACCTCGACCCGTCGAAGCAGCGCTATGCGGCGACCACCGACGCGCGCACGCTCGCCGACGCGATCGTCGGCGCGGACGTGTTCCTCGGCTGCTCGAGCGCGGGCGTGCTGAAGCAGGACATGGTCAAGACGATGGGCGAGCGCCCGCTGATCCTGGCGCTCGCGAACCCGGAGCCGGAAATCCGCCCGGAAGACGCGAAGGCCGTGCGCCCGGACGCGATCGTCGCGACCGGCCGTTCGGACTACCCGAACCAGGTCAACAACGTGCTGTGCTTCCCGTTCATCTTCCGCGGCGCGCTCGACGTCGGCGCGACGACGATCACGGAAGAAATGAAGCTCGCGTGCGTGCGCGCGATCGCCGAGCTGGCCCAGGAAACCGACCAGAGCGAGGAAGTCGCGAAGGCGTATGAAGGCCACTCGCTCGAGTTCGGGCCGGACTACCTGATTCCGAAGCCGTTCGATCCGCGCCTGATCATCAAGATCGCGCCGGCCGTCGCGCAAGCCGCGATGGATTCGGGCGTCGCCACGCGTCCGATCCAGGACATGGACGCATACCGCGAGCAACTCGGCGCGACCGTCTACCGCACCGGCATGGTGATGCGCCCGGTGTTCGCGACCGCGAAGACGAAGCAGGCGCGCATCGTGTTCGCCGAGGGCGAGGACGAGCGCGTGCTGCGCGCCGCGCAGTTCGTGCTGCAGGAAAAGATCGCGAAGCCGATCATCGTCGGCCGTCCGTCGGTCGTCGAGATGCGCCTCGCGAAGATCGGCTCGAAGCTGAAGGCGGGCGTCGATTTCGAGATCGTGAATCCGGAAGACGATACGCGCTACCACCGCTACTGGCAGGCATACCACGAGATCGGCGCGCGTGACGGCGTCACGCCGGAAGTCGCGAAGGCCGCGCTGCGCAAGTTCAACACGCTGATCGGCGCGATGCTCGTGCACCTGGGCGACGCGGACGGCATGATCTGCGGGATGATCGACACGTACCACACGCACCTGAAGTTCATCGAGCAGGTGCTGGGCCGTGCGCAGGGCGCCGAGCACTACGCGGCGATGAACCTGCTGATGCTGCCGGGCCGCAACCTGTTCCTGTGCGACACGTACGTGAACGAAGTGCCGAGCGCGGAACAGCTCGCCGACATGACGATCCAGGCGGCCGCCGAGATCGAGCGTTTCGGCATCGCGCCGAAGGCCGCGCTGCTGTCGAACTCGAACTTCGGCAGCGCGCCGTCGGCATCGTCGCGCCGCATGGCCGAGGCCCGCAAGCTGATCAGCGAGCGTGCGCCGACCCTCGAAGTCGACGGCGAAATGCACGGTGACGCGGCGCTGTCGGAAGCGGTCCGCAAGGCCGCGTTCCCGGGTACGACGCTGTCGGGCGAAGCGAACCTGCTGATCATGCCGAACGTCGAAGCGGCGAACATCGCGTACAACCTGCTGAAGATGGTCGGCGGCGAAGGCGTGACGGTCGGCCCGTTCCTGCTCGGCGCCGCGAAGCCGGTCCACATCCTGACGCCGGCCGCGACCGTGCGCCGGATCATCAACATGACGGCAGTGGCCGCCGCGAACGCGAACACGAAGTAAGTTCGCGCCCGCGTGCGCCGCGCGTCATGCGCGGCGCAATGAAAAACGCCACGGAACCTGCGTTCCGTGGCGTTTTTTTATGCACTGCCGTGGGCGGGGCTACGCGGCCGCGGGCGTCCCGGCCGCGAACGCCCGCCGCGCGCCGTCACGCGACCTGCTGATGCGACTGGCCGCCCGTCGGCGAACGCCACTTCGCGAGCAGCGTGTCCCACTTCTGGCGTACCGCGCGCAGGTTGTTCTCCTTCACGTGGCCGTAGCCGCGAATGCCGTCCGGCAGCGCCGCGAGCTCGAGCGCGAGCGGGCGGTTGGCCGCGTTCAGCTTGCCCAGCACTTCGCCGATCAGCGCTTCGTACTCGCTGATCAGCGCGCGCTCGGTGCGGCGCTCCGCGGTGCGGCCGAACGGGTCGAGCCCCGTGCCGCGCAGGAACTTCGCCTTCGCGAGCAGCCGGAACGCCGACAGCATCCACGGGCCGTACGCCTTCTTCACGAGATGGCCGTGTGCGTCCGTTTTCGCGAACAGCGGCGGCGCGAGGTGGAACTTCAGTTTCCAGTCGCCTTCGAACTGCGACGACAGGCGCGCGAGGAACGCGGGATCGGACTGCAGCCGCGCGACCTCGTACTCGTCCTTGTACGCCATCAGCTTGAACAGGTTGCGCGCGACCGCTTCGGTCAACGGCTCCTGCACGGCGTCGCCGTCCGCCAGCGCGCGTTCGGCCGCCCGCACCGTGTCGACGAAGGCCGCATAGCGCGATGCGTACGCGGCGTTCTGGTACGCGGTGAGGAACTCCACGCGCTTCGCGATCAGTGCGTCGACCGCCTTCTTCGTGTGCAGCGCGATCACCGTGGCGCCCTGCGCGTGGCGTGCATCGCCGGCCGCAGCCTGCTTCACGCTCGCGAGATCGTGCGCGGCGCGGCGGCCCCAGTCGAACGCCGCGCGGTTCTTCTCGACCGACACCGCGTTCAGCTCGATCGCGCGTTCGAGCGACGCGAGCGTGAGCGGCAGCCAGCCCTTCTGCCACGCGTAGCCGAGCACGAACGGGTTCGTGTAGATCGCGTCGCCGAGCAGCGCGACCGCGAAGCGGTTCGCGTCGATGAAGTCGACGGCTTCACCGGCTGCCGCGCGGATGTCGTTCTCTGCGGACAGGCCAGGGAACGCCCAGTTCGGGTTCTTGATGAACTCGGCGGTCGGCGTCTGCGCGCTGTTGACGACCACGCGCGTCGCGTCGTGCCGCATCCGCGACGTGCATTCGTCGCCGGCCGTGACGATCGCGTCGCAGCCGATCACGAGGTCGGCTTCGCCCATCGCGATCCGCGTCGCGTGGATGTCGGTCGGCGCGTGCGAGATCTGCACGTGGCTCATCACGGCGCCGCCCTTCTGCGCGAGGCCGGTCACGTCGAGCACGGTCACGCCCTTGTTCTCCAGGTGCGCGGCCATCCCGAGCAGCGCGCCGATCGTGACCACGCCCGTGCCGCCGACGCCCGTGACGAGCACGCCGTACGCACGGTCGATCGCCGGCAGCGTCGGCTCCGGAATCGGCGGCAGCGCGCCGCCGTCGACCGACACGGCCTTCGGCTTCTTCAGCTGGCCGCCTTCGACCGTGACGAAGCTCGGGCAGAAGCCCTTCACGCACGAGAAGTCCTTGTTGCAGCTCGACTGGTTGATCTGGCGCTTCGTGCCGAATTCCGTTTCGAGCGGTTCGACCGACAGGCAGTTCGACTGCACCGAGCAGTCGCCGCAGCCTTCGCACACCGCGTCGTTGATCACGACGCGCTTCGCCGGATCCGGATACGTGCCGCGCTTGCGGCGGCGGCGCTTCTCGGTCGCGCAGGTCTGGTCGTAGATCAGGATCGTCGTGCCCTCGATCTCGCGCAGCTCGCGCTGCACGTCGTCGAGCTGGTCGCGGTGATGAATCGTCACGCCCGGTGCGAGCAGGGCTTTCTGGCTGTCGTACTTCTCCGGCTCGTCGGTGACGATCACGATCTTCTTCGCGCCCTCGGACGCGAGCTGGTGCGTGATCTGCGGCACCGTCAGCACGCCGTCGACCGGCTGGCCGCCCGTCATCGCCACGGCATCGTTGTAGAGGATCTTGTAGGTGATGTTCGCCTTCGACGAGATCGCCGCGCGCACCGCCAGCAGGCCCGAGTGGAAATAGGTGCCGTCGCCGAGGTTCGCGAACACGTGCTTCTCGTCGGTGAACGGTGCCTGGCCGATCCACGGCACGCCTTCGCCGCCCATCTGGCTGAAGGTGCTCGTGCTGCGGTCCATCCACACCGTCATGTAATGGCAGCCGATCCCGGCGATCGCGCGCGAGCCCTCCGGCACGTTGGTCGACGTGTTGTGCGGGCAGCCCGAGCAGAACCACGGCTTGCGCTCGGTCTGCACGTGCGGCTTCGCGAGCGCCATTTCCTTCGCGTTGATCACCGCGAGCCGCGCGGCGATGCGCGCGCGCACGTCGGACGGCAGCTCGAACTTCTCGAGGCGCGTCGCGATCGCCTTCGCGATGATCGCGGGCGACAGTTCGTAGTGCGCGGGCAGCAGCCAGTTGCCCATCGGCACCGACCATTCGCCGCCGGCGCCGTCCTTCTCGTCGAACTTGCCGAACACGCGCGGGCGCTGCGCATCGGGCCAGTTGTACAGCTCTTCCTTGATCGCGTATTCGAGGATCTGGCGCTTTTCCTCGACGACGAGGATTTCGTCGAGGCCGCGCGCGAACGCCTGCGCGCCCTGCGCTTCGAGCGGCCACACGCAGCCGACCTTGTACAGGCGGATGCCGATCCGCGCACAGGTTTCGTCGTCGAGGCCGAGGTCGGTCAGCGCCTGGCGCACGTCGAGGTACGCCTTGCCGCCCGTCATGATCCCGAAGCGCGCATTCGGCGAGTCGATCTCGATCCGGTCGAGCTTGTTCGCGCGCACATAGGCGAGCGCCGCGTACCACTTGTAGTCGAGCAGCCGTGCTTCCTGCACGAGCGGCGGGTCCGGCCAGCGAATGTTCAGGCCGCCTTCCGGCAGGATGAAGTCGGTCGGCAGCACGATCTCGGTGCGATGCGGGTCGATGTCGACCGACGCCGACGATTCGACCACGTCCGTCACGCACTTCAGCGCGACCCACAGGCCCGAGTAGCGGCTCATCGCCCAGCCGTGCAGGCCGAAGTCGAGATATTCCTGCACGTTGGACGGGAACAGCACCGGCAGCCCGCAGGCCTTGAAGATGTGTTCGGACTGGTGCGCGAGCGTCGACGATTTCGCCGCGTGGTCGTCGCCGGCGAGCACGAGCACGCCGCCGTGCTTCGACGAGCCGGCCGAGTTCGCGTGCTTGAAGACGTCGCCGGTGCGGTCGACGCCCGGCCCCTTGCCGTACCACATGCCGAACACGCCGTCGTGCTTCGCGCCGGGGTACAGGTTGACCTGCTGCGAGCCCCACACGGCGGTGGCGGCGAGATCTTCGTTGAGGCCGGGCTGAAAGACGATCTGGTGGGCCGCCAGGTGCTGCTTGGCTTTCCAGAGCGACAGATCGAGGCCGCCGAGCGGCGAGCCGCGGTAGCCGGAAATGAAGCCGGCCGTATTGAGGCCGGCGGCGCGGTCGCGCTCCTGCTGCAGCATCGGCAGGCGCACGAGCGCCTGGATGCCGCTCATGTACGCGCGGCCGCGTTCGAGCGTGTATTTGTCGTCAAGCGTGACGGACTTCAGCGCGGCTTCGAGCGATGCGCGTTGGCCTGCGTCTAGCGGGGCATTCATTAACAGTCTCCTCCACCCAGTTTGGGATCACCAAAGCTTCGATTGCGTCGACGTCTTGTGAACGTGTCGGCAGTGGCCGGCATATTGGCCGGTTTTAAGTGATGGTAGCACTGGGATAAACCCGCCGACCACCGGCCGGCGTGCCGCGGCACGCCGACTAAATGGCGCGACTATGCGTTACATCATGTAAAGGCATGTAAAGGCGCGCCCATCATCGGACAAATGCCGTTAATCTTGTCGGCCTGCCGGAGGTGCCCGGTCGCGTCGGCTCGTTTCGACGCAACCGGGGAGGCGCCGGCAGTTTTACAGGAGGTGCAATGAACACACGTCATATCCAGAGTTTCCTGATCGTGTCCGCCGCGTTCTTCGCGATGACCGGCCCGGTGCACGCGCGCGGCGCGAGCGCACTGGCGGCAGCCGGCGCGCAGATGCGTCAGATCGCGCCGGCGCAGGATGCCGACGCACAGCCGGCGGCCGCGCGTGCGGTCGTGTCGCAGGCGAACGTGCGTTGATCCGTTCGCGCGGCCGCCGGGCCGCGCCGGAATGACGAAAGGGCGGGAATCGCAGGATTCCCGCCCTTTTTCCTTGTGCCGCCGATGTTCGCGCGGACGCCCGGGCCCGCCGGGCGCCGCGCGGCCTTCTGCGTCAGGCCTTGTCCTGGACCACGCCGCGGCGGATCTGGTCGAGCTCGATCGATTCGAACAGCGCCTTGAAGTTGCCTTCGCCGAAGCCCTGGTTGCCCTTGCGCTGGATGATCTCGAAGAAGATCGGGCCGATCTGGTTCTCGGTGAAGATCTGCAGCAGCAGGTCGTCGCGGGCGCCGTCGATCAGGATCTTGCGCTTCTTCAGCTCGTCCAGCGATTCGCCGTGGTTCGGCACGCGGCGGTCGACCAGCTCGTAATACGTGTCGATCGTGTCGAGCAGCTTCACTTCCTTGCTGCGCAGGCCGTCCACCGCGCCGTAGATGTCGTTCGTGCCGAGCGCGATGTGCTGGATGCCTTCGCCGTGATAGGCGTCGAGGTATTCCTGGATCTGGCCGGCCGTGTCCGAGCCTTCCTCGTTGATCGGAATCCGGATCTTGCCGCACGGCGACGTCATCGCCTTCGACTTCACGCCCGTCACCTTGCCTTCGATGTCGAAATAGCGCACTTCGCGGAAGTTGAACAGCCGCTCGTAGAACTCGGCCCATTCCTGCATGCGGCCGCGATGCACGTTGTGCGTCAGGTGGTCGATGTAGGTGAGGCCGTGGCCGACCGGGTTCGGGTTCGCGCCGGCGATCGGTTCGAAGTCGACGTCATAGATGCTGATGTCGCCGATCGCGCCCGGTTGCGCGCCGTTCTTGCCGCGCCAGCGGTCGACGAAATAGATCAGCGAATCGCCGATGCCCTTGATCGCCGGGATGTTCAGCTCCATCGGGCCCGTCTTGTTGTCGAAGCCCCACGCGCCGAGTTCGAGCGCGTGCTGGTAAGCCTTCGCGGCGTCCTGCACGCGAAATGCGATCGCGCAGATCGACGGGCCGTGCAGGCGCGCGAAGCGCTGCGCGAACGAATCGGGCTCGGCGTTGATGATGAAGTTGATGTCGCCCTGGCGGTAGACCGTCACGTCCTTGTGACGATGGCGGGCGATCGCGGTGAAACCCATCCGCTCGAACAGTTGTCCGAGCGCTTTCGGATCCGGCGCGGTGTATTCGATGAATTCGAAGCCGTCGGTGCCGACGGGGTTGTCCCAGTTGGGGATCTGCATGTCGTGTCTCCTGTGCGGGGCGATCGGCCGGCGCGACGTGCGCGTGTGCGGCCCGGTTCGATGTCGAACGCGGCGCACGTGTCGGCGTGCGCAACGAATCGGTACGTGCGACAAAGTGTAGCGGGCAGGCGCGAGCGAAAACTTGCGAACTTAATCGTCCGTGCCTACGATGGCGCAATTTCCAGTCTGAAAATAATCAACGGAGGGCAGAAAATGGCGCAAGCCGAATTGGATGCCATCGACCGGCGGATTCTGGCGATTCTTCAGGAGAACGGCCGCCTGTCGAACCAGGAGATCGCCGAGCGCGTGAACCTGTCGCCGAGCCCGTGCCTGCGGCGGATCCGGCGGCTCGAGGAGATCGGCGTGATCACCGGCTACGTCGCGCTGCTCGATCCCCAGAAGCTCGGGCTCGACCTGCTGGCGTACGTGAGCGTACGGCTCGAGAAGCGTGGTGGCCTGGCGCCGGTCCGTGCCGACGAGACGTCGGCGCGCGCGGGTGCGACCCACGCGGAACTGTTCCGCGCGGCCGTGCAGACCTGGCCGGAGGTGGTCGCGTGTCATGCGATGACGGGCGACATGGATTACCTGCTTCGCGTGCAGGTCGAGGACATGGCGCACTTCTCCCGCTTCGTGCAGGAGCACTTGCTGCACCATCCGTCGGTGATCGACGTGAAGACGAGCTTCTCGCTCGAGTGCTTCAAGGAGACGACGGCGTTGCCGATCCGGTCGGTGCGCTAGCGTGCGGCGCGGGGAAGGCGAGAAGGAAGGGAAGGCCGGGCGCCCCGCAGGGCAGCCCGGTCGGCCGATGTTATGCCGTCAGCGCGGCAGGCATCAGCGATTCGATGAACTTCGACGTGCGGTGTGCCTGGCGCTTGAGCGCGTAGTCGAACACCGCGGCCTGTTCCTGCAGCATCTCGGCGAGGATCGTCGCGTGGTCGGCCGGCGGCAGCGACAGGTACGCATCGGCTTCGCCGTACGCGTATTCGATCCGCATCCCGGATTTCTTCGCGATGTGCATCATCGTCGCATTGCGCGACAGGCAATGCATGTACAGCATCGTCACGCGGGTGTTCCGGCTGCGGATCGCCGCGCGCTCGAACAGCTTCGAGCCGACGCCACGTCCGCGGGCGCTTTCGAGCACCGACACGCCGAATTCGGCCGTGCGCTTGTCGCCTTCCGCGGGCAGATACGCCAGGTGGCCGACGCCGATCAGTTCGAGCCCATGGTCGAACACGCCGAACACCGTGTCGCGACCGAAGTCGATCGTACGGACATAGTTCTCGATCACGTGGTCGGGCACCATCTGGCCGAAGCGCAGCAGGCGGTCCTCTTCGTTGAGCGAGAGAAAGTGGGTGAGCATTCGCTCACGGTCTTTGGAAGCCAGTTCCCTGACGAGAACCGGCGCAGTACCGGCGTGGCCGACAGCATCGGCACGGCGGTCGAGTTGCGTGTTCATCGTGGGTTCCTCAGTCTGTAGCCGCACAAGCAGCTTGTGCAATGCAACAGCATTTTACCCGAGCGGGTTGGGGAAAACCCGTATTTGACGTTATTTGTGCCGAGGGCGAATTCTAAATCCGCTTAGTTCATTTGCTATCTATTTGATTTATAAGCGATTTAAAATTCATCACATGAAATGCGCGGCGGCCTGTCGCAGTGTACCCGCCGCGCAACGCATGCTGCTGCGCGGCAATCACGCGCCAGACGACAGCCCGTGCTCCATCAGGTCGATCACCTGCTCGGCGAAGTCGCGGTAGCCGAGGCGGCCGCCCGGCTTGAGCCATGTGAACGTCCAGTTGATCATCCCGAACACCATCATCGTGACCGACGTCTGGTTTTCCTTCGAGATCCGGTCCGGATAGGCGCGCGCGAGCTGGCGCGCGAATGCCGCGACGATGTCGCGCTGGCGGTCGAGCACGATTTCGCGCTGGGCGTCCTCGAGATACTTCACGTCGTTGAGCAGCGCGACATGGCGGCTGTGCGACGTCTCGTACTCGGCGAGGAACGCGCGCACCAGCTCGGCGAACGCGTCGCGTTCGCTGAGGCCGCGCCGCTGGCTCGCACCTTCAACCTCGGCGATGATCAGCATCAACCGCTTCGTGTAACGGTCGAGCAGGTCGAACAGGATCGCTTCCTTGCTCTCGTAATAGTGATAGAGACGTGCCTTCGACGTGCCGCTCGCGGTCGCGAGATCGGACATCGACGTGCTCGGGTAGCTCGTCTGCGCGAATTTCTCGGCGGCGAGATCGAGGATCTGCTCGCGCTGGGATTCGTGGTCGGGCGCTCGGGTACGGGCCATGGTCGAATGCGAAAGAGTAGCGTTAGCGAGGCGCGGCGGGCGCGCGCACCTGCGTGGAAGAAAGGGCGGCCGGCGCGTCGTCCTGCAGCTCGAGCCGGCCGGCTGCCGCGAGTTCGCGGCAGCGCCACCAGGCGATCGAGTCGCTGACGAACAGCCCGCCGCGGTCGGCGCCGGCCATGATGCCGCCGACGACGCGTCGAGCGGGCAGCCAGCCGGTTTCCGCGTGCGCGACGATCAGCGCGTCGAGGTCCGCGTATTGGCCGCTCTTGATGGTGTTGCTGACCCAGTAGCGCAACTCGGCATTCAGGTGCTTCGCCTCCTGCCATTCGAGTGCGAGGCGGCCGATGCGCAGCACCGAGATCGGTGCGGCCAGCGGCCGTTTGCGCGCGAGCGCCGCCGGCGAGAACATCCCGGTCGAACAGGCCTGGTCGGTGCGGGTCAGCGCCGCACGCTGCGGCGCGTCGAGGTCCGCGGCCGACAGCCGCACCTCGTTCAGGCGCTGCGGCACGTTGCGCAGGTGATAGGCGACGCGGCGCAGCAGCAGTTTGTCGCCGACGCTCGGCGCGTGCCAGACGACCACCTGGCCCGTCTCGGTCGCGAGCTGGTCGAGGCGGGCGAATTCGCCTTCGATTTCCGCGTTCCAGTCGGGAATCGCGTCGCCGAGCACGCGCTGCCAGAAGGCGGCGCGCGTGTCGGGCGTCTCGTCGGCGCCCTTCAGCGGACCGACCGCGAGATCGTCGAGCAATCCGACGACGCGCTCGTCGCGTCCGGCTTGCGCGAGGGCCTCGCGCAGCGACGCGGCAGCGGTGCCGCCCTGAATCACGTGAATGGTACTCATCGGTCTGTCGTCAACAAAAGAAAACCGCCGGCCGGGCGGACGTGAAGACGTCCAGCCGGCCGGCGGCCCCTAGTGTAAGCGAGATGTGTGACGACGAGAAACCGGCGCGGCGCGCCGGCGCGACGCCGCTCAACGCTCGTCGAAGCTCACGACGACCTTGTCGCTGATCGGGTGGCATTGGCACGTGAGCACGAAGCCGTCCTTCACTTCGTGTTCCTCGAGCGTGTAGTTCTTCTCCATCCGGACCTCGCCTTCGACCACCTTCGCCCGGCACGTGCAGCACACGCCGCCCTTGCACGCGTACGGCAGCGCGAGGCCCGCGCGCAGGCCGACGTCGAGCAGGCTCACGCCTTCGTACGGCAGGCGCAGCTTGCGTTTCTTGCCGTCGAGCACGATTTCGAGGTCGGCAGCCGGCGTCTGGTCGGTGATCTCGACGACGGGCGCGCCCGCCTGCGGCAGCGGCGTGCCGAAGCGTTCGACGTGCACTTTCGCCTGCGGCACGCCGGCTGCCTTCAGCGCGGCTTCGGCCGCGTCCATCATCGGCGCCGGGCCGCAGATGAACGCTTCGTCGATTGCGTCGGCT
This sequence comes from Burkholderia sp. Bp8994, assembly GCF_003853805.1. NCBI lineage: Bacteria > Pseudomonadati > Pseudomonadota > Betaproteobacteria > Burkholderiales > Burkholderiaceae > Burkholderia > Burkholderia sp. Bp8994. The sequence continues at coordinate 5,203 of NZ_QTQH01000010.1, read as the reverse complement.
GGCGTCAGCGTCGCGAGGAATTCCGCGCATTTCGCCTGGTCGAGCACACCGTTGAACAGCTCGACGTCCTGCTGGTCGTCCGACAGCACGTGGTACAGGACGAAGCGGCTCATGTAGCGGTTCTTCAGGTCCTCGAGTTCCTCCGCGAACATGATCGCGTCGACGCTGCGGTTGCCGTAGATCAGCGTGAACGTGCTGCGCGGTTCGAGTTCGAGCGTCGTCTTCACGATCGCGAGCACCGGCGTGATGCCCGACCCGCCGGAGAACGCGACGTACTGCTTGCCGTGGTCCGCGTTCAGATGCGTGAAGAAGCGGCCGTCCGGTGTCATCACGTCGATCGTGTGACCCGGCTGCAGCGTGTCGAACGCGAAATTCGAGAAACGGCCGCCGCGCACGCGCTTGATGCCGATGCGCAGTTCGCCGTCGCGGTCGTAGTCGGTCGTGCCGACGCAGATCGAGTACGACCGGCGCGTTTCCTCGCCGTCGATGTGGGTCTTCAGCGTGACGAACTGGCCCTGCGTGAAGCGGTACGCGTCGCGCAGCTCGGGCGGCACGTCGAAGGAGACGGTAACGGCGTCGGCGGTCTCGGGCCGCACGTCGCGGATACGCAGCGGGTGAAATTGCGGGGTTGACGACCCCCGCCGGGCCGCCCCAACGGGGGCGTCGGCCCCCTCGGGGGGCAGCGAATGAAGAGAGCGTGGGGGCTGTTTCATTTCAGTAAGGTTTGAAGTAGTCGAAGGGTTCGCGGCAGTCGACGCAGCGATACAGCGCCTTGCAGGCCGTGGACGCGAATTGCGCGAGGCGCTCTGTGTTGGCTGAGCCGCAGCGCGGGCACACGGGCGCCGCGACGGGGCGCGGCACGAAACGCACGACGTTTTCCCGCGGCGCGGCGCTGCCGCACTGGCCGACGGGCGGCGCGATGCCGTACGCGCGCAGCTTGTCGCGCGCTTCCTGCGTGATCCAGTCGGTCGTCCACGCGGGGGCGAGCACCGTCTCGATCCGGTGCGGCGGCAGGTCGGCGGCCTGCATTGCCGCGGCGATGTCCTCGGCGATCTGCGACATCGCCGGGCAGCCGGAGTAGGTCGGCGTGATCACGACTTCGAGCTGGCCGTCGTCCGCGCGACGGACGTCGCGCAGGATGCCGAGCTCGCGGATCGACACGACCGGAATCTCGGGATCGGGCACGGCTTCGAGCACGTCCCACGCGCGCGCGAGCAACGGATCGTTGCGGTGCGCGGCGGGCGTCGGGTCGGCTGGGGCGGCGGTCTGGACGGACATCGTCGGGCTCCGTTGGGGCGGCGGGTTACCAGGTCGCGCCAGGGTGCTGGCGCGCGAGGCTCTGCATTTCCGCGAGCAGGTAGCCCATGTGCTCCGAGTGCTCGCCCTGCTTGCCGGTGCTCACGTGCTGCACGGGCGCCGGCAGGGTGAGCGTCGCTTCCGCGAGCGCTTCGTGCACGTCCGCGCGCCATGCGGCTTCGAGCGCGGCCGGTGCCGGCCCGATGCCCGATGCGCAGACCGCGTCGTCGATCGCGTCGGCCGCGAAGCATTCGCGCGTGTACGGAATCAGGTAGTCCAGCGCGGCCTGAGCGCGGCGATGCGATTCGTCGGTGCCGTCGCCGAGGCGCACCAGCCATTCGCGCGCGTGCTGCACGTGATAGCGGGTCTCCTTCACCGATTTTGCGGCGATCGCGGCCAGTTGGGCGTCCGTCGACGTTTCGAGCGCGGTCCACACGTGCAGCATCAGCGTCGCGTAGAGGAAGTTGCGCACGATCGTCACCGCGTAATCCTTGTCGGCGTGCGCGGTGCCGGCGATCGGGCCGTAGTGCGGCAGCTCGGCGAGCGTGAAGTTCGCGAACTCGCGCTCCGTGCGGAAGTACGCGTAATCGTCTTCCGTCTTCGTCGCGCCGTTCAGCTGGCGCTCGAGTTCGGCTGCGTGCGTATACAGCATGCGGGCCTGGCCGATGAGGTCGAGGCTCATGTTGGTGAGCGCGATGTCTTCCTCGAGGATCGGGCCGTGGCCGCACCACTCGGCGTTGCGCTGACCGAGGATCAGCGCGTTGTCCGCGAGGCGCAGCACGTAGGAGAGGTGTTCGGGCGTGATCGTCATGGCGCGGGCGTTACATGTGGTTGACTTCGTCGGGCAGCGTGTAGAACGTCGGGTGACGGTAGATCTTGTCGCCCGCCGGTTCGAACAGCTCGGCCTTCTCGGCCGGATCCGACGCGGTGATCGCCGACGACGGCACCACCCAGATGCTCACGCCTTCCTGGCGGCGCGTGTAGACGTCGCGCGCCATGCGCAGCGCCATCGACGCGTCGGCCGCGTGCAGGCTGCCGCAATGCTTGTGGTCGAGGCCCTGCTTGCTGCGCACGAACACTTCCCAGATCGGCCATTCCTTGTTCATCACTCTCTCCTGAATCCTGTATTCGATGGTTGCCGCTCAGGCGGCGTGCTGTTCGGCGCGGGCGCGGCGCTTCGCCTCGTGCGCGAGCGCGGCTTCGCGCACCCATGCGCCGTCGTCGTGCGCTTTCACGCGGGTCGCGAGGCGTTCCTTGTTGCACGGGCCGTCGCCGTTGACGACGCGCCAGAATTCGTCCCAGTCGATCGCGCCGTAGTCGTGGTGGCCGCGTGCCTCGTTCCATTTCAGGTCGGGGTCGGGCAGCGTCACGCCGAGCACCTTCGCCTGGTCGACCGTCGCGTCGACGAACTTCTGCCGCAGGTCGTCGTTCGTGATCCGCTTGATGCCCCATTTTGCGGACTGGTTGCTGTGGACCGAATCGGCGTCGCTCGGGCCGAACATCATCAGCACCGGCCACCACCAGCGGTTCACCGCCTGCTGGACCATCGCACGCTGCGCGTCGGTGCCCTTCATCATCGACAGCAGCGCATCGAAGCCTTGGCGCTGGTGGAACGACTCTTCCTTGCAGACGCGGATCATCGCGCGCGCGTACGGGCCATACGTGCAGCGGCACAGCGGGATCTGGTTCATGATCGCGGCGCCGTCGACGAGCCAGCCGATCACGCCGACGTCGGCCCAGGTCGGCGTCGGGTAGTTGAAGATGCTCGAGTATTTCGCCTTGCCGGCGTGCAGCGCGTCGATCAGCGAATCGCGCGAGACGCCGAGCGTTTCCGCCGCGCTATATAGATAGAGGCCGTGACCGGCTTCGTCCTGGACCTTCGCGAGCAGGATCGCCTTGCGCTTCAGGCTCGGCGCGCGCGAGATCCAGTTGCCTTCCGGCAGCATGCCGACGACTTCCGAGTGCGCGTGCTGCGAAATCTGGCGCACCAGCGTCTTGCGATAGGCGTCGGGCATCCAGTCCTGCGGTTCGATCTTGCCGTCCGCGGCCATGACCGCGTCGAACCGCGCCTGCTCGGGCGACTCGGCTGCGGCGTCGAGCGATGCGACGTTGCCGGGGATGTCGAGGGATTGCGTGTACATGGCGGAGGATCTCGTCCGGTTGAATGTGTGCGAAGTATAAACCAACCGACCGGTCGGTTAATAAATTTCTCGCGGATTTGCGGGGAGATTCGGGTAAACGTGGGGCGTCGGGGCGCGATCGCCAGGGCAGGAAGACGGTCCGGCGCGTGAGACGGGCCGCTTCTGCGGCACAATGCCCGCTTTCCGATAAGGATTTCGCCGATGTCATTTCGAAGCAGTTTCGTCGCGACCGTACTGGGCGCGTCCGTGTTCCTGTCGCCGCTTGCCGCCTCGGCCGCACCGGCCGGGTGGGTCGCCGCGTGGGCGACCGCATTGCAGCCGATTCCCGACCTGGCTGCGCCGCCGCCGCTCTATCGCGCGCCCGACGTGGGCGGACGGACCGTCCGTCAGATCGTCTACCCGACGGTATCGGGGCATGCCGCGCGGATTCGCGTGAGCAATGCGTACGGTCGCGCGCCGCTGGTGATCGAGGGCGCCGGTCTTGCGCGCGCGGGTGACGGCGCGGCGCTTGCCGACGGGGCGAGTGCTGCCGTGCGCTTCGGCGGCAAGGCGTCGGTGACGCTCGCGCCGGGCCAGGAACTCGAAAGCGACGCGGTGGCGATCGACGTGATGGCCGGGCAGCCGTATGCGATCAGTCTGCGGATGGGCGCGAACCAGCGGATGACCGTGTGGCACCGCGTGTCGAACCAGCTCAATTTCGTATCGGCGCCGGGTGATCACGTGAACGATCCGGGCGGCGGTGCCTTCCGTGCGCGCTTTACCCAGTATGCGTGGGTGACCGAACTGGCCGTCGAGGCCGGGGCCGCGCGGGCGAGCGTCGCCGCGATCGGCGACTCGATCACCGACGGGCTGCGCTCGAGCCTGAACCGCAACCGTCGCTGGCCCGACGCGCTGGCGCGCCGGCTGTCCGCGGCAGGTTCGGATTCGCTTGGCGTCGTGAATCTCGGGATCAGCGGCAATCGTCTGCTGAGCGATTCGGCGTGCTACGGCACGTCGCTGGCGTCGCGGTTCGAGCGCGATGCGCTGTCGCGCGCGGGGGTGAAGGCGGCGATCGTGCTGATCGGTATCAACGACATCAACTTTGCGGCGATGCCGCCGCGCGCGGGGCTGGATTGCGACAACCCGCATACGCAGGTCACGGCGGCATCGTTGATCGACGGCTATCGCCGGTTGATCGAGGCTGCACACCGCCAGGGGGTGAAGATCTTCGGTGCGACGCTCACGCCCGCGGCGTTGCCGGCCGGGCGCGAGGCGATCCGGCTCGAGGTGAACCGGTGGATCCGAAGCGGCGGCGGGTTCGATGGTGTGGTCGACTTCGACGCGGTACTGCGCGATCCGGCGCGCCCGAGTGTGCTGCAGCGCCGCTACGACAGCGGCGACGGCATTCACCCGAGCGACGCCGGTTACACGGCGATGGCCGACGCGGTGCCGGTGGAGCAGCTGCAGGCCGTGGCTGGCGGCAAGTAAACTCGCCATATATATAGAACGACGGATTGCCGGCCGCTTCAAGGTCGCCGGAGGCACGTAGTTCATCGAACCCCAAGCCCCCGTGCGCGGCAGCGCACGGGGGCTTTTCAAAATATTTTCACAAAGGGGTTGCGCAGACGAGGGCACGTGCTTAGAATCACGCCTCTTTCGCGCTAACGGAAACGCAGCGCGGGAGAAGAAGGGAAGCGGTGCTGTCGGGCTGGTCGTAGCGGCCTCGGCGGTGCAGGAAGTTGAACCCCAGCCGTCGCAACGAAGTAGTTAAAAAGTTGTTGACGAAC